>JAGDCJ010000021.1 GCA_017958565.1 Opitutales bacterium | reverse complement strand
TACAGTTTCTCGCTTAATTGGAGCACCGCCCGGATACATCGGATATGAAAACGGCGGGCAATTAACCGAAAGGGTCCGTCGGAAGCCTTATTGCATGATTTTATTGGATGAAATCGAAAAAGCTCACCCAGATGCGATTCAAATTTTATTGCAGGTGCTAGAAGAAGGTCATTTAACCGATAACCTAGGGCATTGTGTCGATTTTAAAAATACCATCATCGTCATGACTTCTAACGTAGGCGCGCAAGAATTGCAGCGCAACGGCTTAGGCTTCGGGATCGCATCCACAAACGCTGCTTTCGAACAAATGAAAGCATCGATGTACCAATCGGCTAAGGAAGTTTTTAGGCCGGAATTGCTCAACCGAATCAGCGAGTGCGTCGTTTTTCGCCCGCTCACTCATGAACATATGCATTCGATTGTGAAGTTAGAGCTTAAAATCGTACAAAATCGCTTGAAAGAAAAAGCAATTACCCTGCAGTATGATCAGGAAGTGATCGATTTTCTCATCGCCAAAGGCTTTGATGAAAAAATGGGCGCCCGACCGTTAAAACGAGCCATCGAACGTTACGTAGAAAATCCACTCGCCGATGAATGGCTAAGGGGAAAAATCAAAACCCATCAAAAAATCACGCTACAGGTTCGTCCCGATGCGTCATCGATTCTTTTTCACATTTGTTCTTCGAAAACCAAAAATATGTCCTTAAAAACTCTCTAATATTTTGTGGACTTAAAGCTGTTTAACACCGCCTCGCGCTCTATCGAGTCATTGGTAATTGATCTGAAAAAAACGTTAAAAATCTATGGTTGCGGGCCGACCGTTTATGGGGCAGCGCATATTGGGAATTTTCGAACCTATGTGGTACAAGATACCGTTCTTCGCTTACTTCAGTTGTTAAAACTTCCGTACTGCTATGTCCGGAACATAACGGATGTAGATGATAAAACGATTCGCAATTCGATCGCACAAGGGAAAACATTATCGGAGTACACGCAATACTGGACAGAAATTTTTCATCGAGATTGCCATCGACTAGGGCTTCTCTCACCGACCATCGAACCTCGTGCAACGGAAACCATTGCCGCTCAACAAGAACTCATTCAAACCTTACTCCAAAAAGGCCATGCCTATGTACGAAAGTGTTCGGTTTATTTTCGCATTGCTTCTTTCCCTTCTTACGGAAAATTATCCCGCGTCCATGCGCGCATGTTGCAAACTCAAGGCGTTAACAGCACCGGGAAATCGAACGATGCAGATGAATACGATCGCGAGCAAATTGCGGACTTTGTTTTATGGAAAGCTTACAAACAAACGGACGGCCATATTGCTTGGGAAAGCCCATGGGGGAAAGGTCGACCCGGGTGGCATCTTGAATGCAGTACGATGGCCCACCTATATCTTGGGCAAACGGTCGATTTACATATCGGCGGCGTGGATCTTTGCTTTCCGCACCATGAAAATGAAATCGCACAGTCAGAAGCCGCTTACGGCGCACCGTTCGTTCGGCACTGGATGCATATCGCCCATTTGCAAGTCGAAGGGCAAAAAATGTCTAAATCCTTGGGGAATTTATTCACGCTTGATGATTTGCAAACGAAAGGGTACGATGCCGCCACGGTACGATACGCTTTGTTAGCGGGTCACTACCGACAACCCCTCAATTTTTCGTTCGATTTGCTGCGTGCCGCTCAATGTGCGCTGCAAAAAATCCACGCCTATACACACCAGCTACTTCAAACCGTTTCTGTACCCGAAGAAGCTTTTTGCGCTTTGATCTCACGCGCAATTTTGCCAGCCAAATGCGTCTTTTTATCCGATTTTTTTGAAGCTTTGTTGGAAGATGTAAACACGCCCAAAGCACTGGGTTGTTTATTTTCCTTTTTACACAAACACCCATCGCCGCCATCGGAACCAACATCCTTCTTAAACGAATGGGCAGCGGCTTTATATGCCCTTGGAATTTCTCTCGAAGGACACAAAAAGGAACCGATAAAAATCCCTCATGAAGTTCAACAATTGGCACAGCAACGCTGGGAAGCTAAACAAGCACGAGACTTTTCCAAAGCCGACCAGCTTCGTCAAATCCTTCAGCAAAAAGGATGGGAGGTTTTTGATCAAAAGGAAGATTTTTACCTAAAGCCGACCTCCCAAACATTCAACCAATCTTTACGCTAAGGCACCCTCCAAGCGCAACAAAAAGCGCTTTTTTTCACATCCGCCAGCATAGCCAACGAGTGCTCCGGAAGCCCCGATCACCCGATGGCAGGGAAGAATAATGGGAATCGGATTCCGATGAACCGCTTGCCCAACCGCACGCGCCGCTTTTGGATGACCACATTGAATCGCCATTTGTTGATACGCACGAGTTTCTCCATACGGAATCGTGCATAAACACCTCCAAACTTGCTGATAAAATTCGCTTCCTTCCCAAAAAACAGGTAGCGAAAATTGCCGGAGGGAACCCGCAAAATACGCATCCAATTGCGCGCCGATTTCTCGAAAAACTCCCTTTTCTGGCAGCGGTTGAAAAGACATTTCTTCACTCCATTCTACACGCTTCAACTGTCGTTGCTCTTGAAGTGTGAGCTTAAGCATACCTATAGGAGAACGATAGAATCCGACCCTTTCTGTCATTCGAACATTTTCAATTGAATCCGACGAGCACCATCAGGTTGCAAAAAGAACCACAAATGCATTTGAAAAGCCAATACATGGCTTAATCGCTCTGGCCATTCCACCACCAGGCAAAAAGGCGGTCGGCACCAATCCTCCCAATCGGTAAATGCAGGATCTTCTTGCCTTAATCGATACGCATCCATATGCAGCAAGGTTCGCGTGCCAGCGTGTACATGCAAAAGATCAAAAGATGGGCTACGAACATCCGAAATTCCCCACAAAGCTCCTAAAAAATGCACAAATGTTGTTTTCCCGGCCCCTAAATCTCCATGCAAAGCAATAAAACTGCTATCTGAACAGTGATCGGCAACCGTTTGTGCCACGGATTGCAATTGCTCTTCCTCGCGCACCACCCAATCAATTTGCATAAAAATGAGCGAAAAGGACAGCGCCAGCAAAACTGACTGCATTAAACATCCCATGCACAACGATTTCCACCATCAAATTTTGGGTTTTCATATACAACCAACCCAACCAATATCCCATGGCAACAATCGGCAAAAACGCGGTCATATGCCGGTGCATGATTGCAAAAATGATGCTACTGAGCCACACACTATGGGCCCTAGAAAGATGGGTACAAAAATACCGCAATAAAATGCCTCGAAAAAAAATTTCTTCACAAATAGGGCCCAGCACAATCGCGCTGAAACCGATTACACAAAGGCTAAGCGTACCAACATGCCCTTTCATCAAATACTGCATAATTGGCTGAAATTCAATGGTAACCGGCAATCCTATTTTTTTTAAACCCATTAAAAAAGGAATCCACAAGGCTGCCACAAGGAATACGAGGGGTAAACTTTTCAAAAACCCTCGAATGCATTGCGCAATGGATACACCCAACCAATGTTCTTCTTGAAAACCCATGCAAATCGATGGGACACGCAATAACAATAAAAAAAACAGGAACAGCAAGCATTCGACGACCCCACCGAACCAAAAAATGCGCTCAATTGGATTGCCGGCTGGAAGCCATTGCAAACCACTCGTTTTTTGCAAGATCCAAGGAATCGCAAAAAACATACCGCCACTCCCTAAGACCACATACCAACGGATCGATAGAGGGTAAAGATGTAGTCGTTGAACAGGACGTTTTGAAAAAAAATCGAAAATCCAGCACCCGATGCCTACCAAAATACTTCCTACAAAAAAAATCCCCCAAAGCAACAAAGGAAAAGGCAAGGTTTTTTGCATTTCTTTCGATACCTTCTCTTTATAATCAAAATCGCTCCGATGGTGCGAGAAAAAATTTTTTTAAAAATGTTTGAACGTTTTTCAACTTCCACGGTCTCTCTTTATAGAACCGCTTATCATTTTATTTCATATTTCTAAGGCGCCTTTTGGGCGCTTTAGTTTTTTTGCTCTAAAGCTCCAGGAAAGATTGACATCTTTTTCACCAATTGATACATTTGAAAAGAACCAGGCGAAGTAGGATGAAACGCCTTTGCAAATATTTTTTGATTAGCGCCATTGGGCTGCTGGTATTTCTGTTCACCGCTCTGCATTTTTCTTGGTTCCAAAAATTCTGCTTATATTCTATTTTACGCACTCATTTTCAAGACGTACAGTTGATCCATTTCCAAGGGGGTTCTAAAAAAATAACCGCCGATCGAATGGAGCTCAAAAGTGAACAAGGAACCATCGTTTTTCACTCCATCCTGCTTGAATGGGAGCCTTGGCAATTGCTATTCAAGCGCACTCTACATATACAAAATTTACAACTGCAAGCCGTCATCCAAATAGGAGAATGCCCTACCCCACCGACCCAACATACCGCCGGCTGGAGCCCTACGTTTACTAAAAAATCTCAACCGTTTTCGTTTTTTCAATACCTACAACCTCCCATTCATGTACACCTAGAACAGGCAGATTTGCGCATCGAAAAAAGCCGTATCCTTTGTTGGACGATCGATTCGCTGCAAATTCACGCGCAGCATATGGTTCCGGGAGCCAATGGAGTCATTCAGTACAGCATTTCCGCAAAAGTTCCTCTTTCAGGAACCACGCTTCTCCTGCGCACACAAGGCAAGTTAAACCTACAAACCAATCTCCAAGGAATTTGGGAGAAAATTGCCGGCAAAGGCAACCTCCATTTGCAAAATGGGGAACAAAAAATCCTTCCGATCACCTATACAGGCTATGTTGCAAAAGTGGAACCTGCTCCCAAAGAACAAATGAAAATACACTTGCACAGTGGACAAGATAACGATTTCACCTTGGTAGGGGAAACCTTAAAAACAGCTGATCATTGGGTAGAATTTCAATCGCAAGGGACGTTTGATCAAACGCTGCTGCAGCTTTTCAACATTCCTCATCCAGCAACTTTATCGACTTCTTCCAAAATTTCTTCCCGCCTACACCGAAAAACCAATCAGTGGCAAAACAACATTCAATTGAGTATCGGCGCAAAAGATTTCGACCCAAAAATTTCTTCCCTTCCAATGGTGCAACTGAAAGCGCATTTTGATACGGAATGCGATGCTCATCAAATCCAATTGAATCAATACGATCTTCAATTAAAAGAATGGAATGGTTCCCGTTTGTTTTTCTCGATGCATTCTTTGCAACCCTTGCGATACCATTTCAAAGAAGGCCTGCAAGGATTTTCTAAAGAGAATGCGCAGCTTTTCACGCTCACGTTTTACGAAATTCCTTTCGAAATTTTTAATCCATACTTGCAGGCGTATGGTTACCGGATACAAGGAAATTCCAATAGCGGGCATATCGCCGTCCACTGGGAAAGCCAGCCCCAACGATTCAACCTGCAAACCTTACAACCGATCACCTTTCATATTCGGCAGCTTGATCGAAATGGGACGCCGATTCTTTCGAACGTACAAGGAAAATGCCACGGGCAAGCCACTTTGCAAAACCAATTTTCTCATCTTCAATACAAGGGAAGCTTCACCCTCAACAACCCGCAACAAATGCCTTTCGTACAATGGACAACGCAAGGGAATTACCGTGCTTCCGATCCCTTCCAATTTTCTTCTGCCGGAACGTTAGATTTTCGTCAGGATTGGGCAAAAGATTGCCTTTCTCTTCAGCCGTTTTCTTTGGAGCTGCATCCGGAATTGCAAGGCCACGCAACGTATGAAATGGCTCAAAAAAGGGATAAAAACCTAAAAGAATGGAACCTGAAAAATCTTCACATCAACCTATCTTCATCGGTAACCGAACAATCCTGGCTTTCGGTACAATCGCATGCACCCATTACGGTACAAAACAACACCGTTTCTTGCTCTTCGACCGAACCATTTTTAACCATCCGCGCTCAACAACTTCCTCTCGATATCCTTCGCTATGCTGATCTCGATTTACGGGGAAAACTTTCCATGGAAGCGAAGTTTTCCGCATACGAAAAAGGATTGGTCGGAATTATTAAGCCTACCACACTTTTGTCATCCGTTACCGCTTCGTTTCAACAAAAACCTTTCGTGGATTTCGAACGCATTACCTTAGAAGAAACTCGCGGAACCTATTCGCCACAAAAAGGCTGGAGCCTTACCCTCAACGGCCTGCAGGCTTTTTCTTCCTCTGCAACTGCACCTTTTTTCCAAACGCAATTTCAATGCCACGGGAAAGAAAAGCAAATACAAGCAAGCAAAGGCCGATGCAAAGCACAACTGGACGCACTCAGTTTGCAACCCTTTGCGTTATCGTACCCAGGATTCGCAGGGAACCTTACCAGCAATTGGGATTGGTCGGAAAAGCAAAAATCGATCCGTTCGCATTTATATGCAACGTGTACCGATTTGCCTTTTACAACCGACTTGCAAGCGAACTATCAACAATTTCCTGAAAACCATCACCAATTACAAGGGCACATGGAAGTGCAACATGCTGCATGTAAAAGCGACGTAACGTTTGAAAATACGCTCAATCCGAACAATCAGCTCACTGGGAAATGGACCAGCAAACAACTGTTTTTGCAAGATATGGTCGCTTTTGGTGTCGGTATCGGAAAAATTGCACAAAAATTCTCTCAAAAACCTTCTGCTTCTGCACCCACTCATACACCTTCTACTCCTTCTTCCGCCCAGCCTCATCCCTTCCAGGGCACCTGCGATTTTCATTGCCAATCGATCGTCGATCTTGCGGCACAATCCATCGAAGGACGAGTCTCCTTTGATCCGAAAAAAATTTCTTTCCAACTGCCTAAGGGGACCATTTGCCAAGGAAATTTGCAAGCCAAAGCAACGTTTGATCCGCTTACTACCGAATCTCACGTGGACCTTTCCCTGCAAAACGTAGATGTAAAAACCGCTTGGGGTCTTCTTAAGCATTTTGGATCTTCACTGGAATCATATGGCAAATTACAAGGCACTGCCTCCACCTCTCTTCAAATCGCAGGGAATTTTGCAGAACTACAAACCCTTCATGGCCATCTTTCGCTACAAGCCAAGGATGGCGCATTTCGTCCCAAAGGTACCATTTTTGAGAAAGGGCAAGCAGTGGCAGGCGTATCGAATCTGGTAGGGATTGCAACCGGGCAAACGATCCCCGCTTCCGCAAGCGTTGGATTTTTGTCTTCTTACTTGCAAAATATTCCCTTCTCGAGCCTTTCTATGGAGGTTCAACGACTACCGCAAAAGCCAGTGGCATTCCAAGCGCATGCGATCAATCCTGACCTTTCGATCACCCTCAACGGTTCTTTGGAAACTCGCCCCTTCTGTTCCTGGAATCAACAACCTTTTGTCACTCACGTACAATTTCGCGCTCCTCAACAAAGTCCATTTACGCAATATTTTCACTTTGATCCGAAAAAAACAGACGCAAAGGGTTACGGCGAAGGGCCTCAATGCACCATCGATGGAACGCTAAAAAAGCCAAATTATTTGGCTCTTTTGCAACTACTAACACAAACCCAAGCGCCTGCCAACGATCCATCCGCTCATCCGGTAACCAACCTGTTACAACACTCTCCGATTCAAAAAATTTTGGATTTATTATAAATCCAACCACCCATTGCTTTTCCCTTGCCAAAAGCAGATTTTTCCCTTATAATGAGGAATCACTTGCTATGAACAAACAGTCAAAATCAACCTCGTCCAGCAAAGGGAAAACCTCCCGAATTTCTATCAAACACCCGAAGGTTCAGAAACGAACCATTCGCAAATCTCCAACGACCGCATACATCAAGTGCGATATCGGCTTCGGCAACACACTGTTCATTCGAGGGGAAGGAACTTCTATCCTCAATTGGGACAAAGGGCAACCCTTAACCTTTGATGAAAAAGAACAAGGGTGGTGCTTCCATTCCTTGTTAGAAGGCCCCATCGAGTTCAAAGTGCTGATCAACGATTTACAATGGTCGGAAGGAGAAAATTTCACCTTATTGCCTGGCGGGAAGCATATTTTCGAACCCAAATTTTTATATTAACCCTTCGAATATGAAGAAACTAAAAAAGTATTGCCCATGACCTGAATATTTTTTTTACATAAAAACATCAGCATGCCAAAGCCTTTTGCGATTTTTGTTTTTTTCGGTTCGTTTTTGTTTTTTGGCTGCTTCTTCCTTTGGCCCATTTGGTTAGTTCTGCAAGGCGGTTTTTTCGATGAGCATCACCGGTTTACATTCGATTTTATTCAAACCGTTTTAACAAATCCTGTTTACCAGGAAGGGATCAGCAATGCGTTCCTCATTGGAGTCGGGACGACTTTATTGAGTCTTTTGATCGCCATCCCACTTGCTTATACGTACCACAAATACGACTTTTTCGGGAAAAAATGGTTCGCCGGCTTGGTCCTTCTGCCGCTTATTTTGCCTCCCTTTGTTGGCGTCAATGGCTTTTTGCAATTACTCGGAACGTACGGCACGCTCAACGCCCTCCTTTTACGATGGGGGTGGTTATCGCACCCGGTAGATTGGATCGGGTTGGCGCCTCTTTGCAGCATCATCATCGTTCAAGCGTTTAGCTTATATCCCATTGTCTACCTAAACCTCGTAGCCTCTCTATCCAATGTAGATCCAGCGTTATCGGAAGCCGCCGAAAATTTGGGCTGCCGAGGCTTCCGAAAGTTTCGCACCATCCTCTTCCCGTTGATTCAACCCGGCGTATTTTCGGGGTGCACCATCGTTTTCATCTGGTCATTCACGGAATTGGGCGTCCCACTAATGTTTCACTTTAACCGGGTTTTATCGGTACAAATCTATCACGGCCTCAAAGAAATTGGTAACAATCCTTTCCCTTACGCACTCGTGGCGGTCATGTTCTTTTTATCCGCGATTTTTTACCTCATTGGGAAAAATTGCTTCGGGAAGCATTCTTTTGAAATGCTCGCCAAGTCTTCTCATCGATACACATGCAAACGCTTGCCAATTTTCAAAAACGCTTTGTGTACGCTATGGTTCACTTTGATCAGCCTCATCGCTTTATCTCCTCATTTGGCGGTTTTTTTCTTCTCTCTTGCCACGGATTGGTATCAAACCATCTTCCCTTCCGCCTTTACGAGCGAGCATTATTTCGCTGCACTTGGAGATTCTATCACCATCCCCTCCATCCAAAATAGTCTACTCTACGCTTCGGGAGCAACCCTCATCAGTATTTTGATCGGGATTGGAATTGCGTTTGTGGTAGTACGAACTCGCCTCACTGGCCGCCAATGGCTGGATACTTGTGCAATGATGCCGCTTGCGGTCCCCAGCTTAGTGGTCGCCTTTGGATTATTCACCATGTCTCAAGAAGGACGCTGGTGGTCTTGCTTGAACCCAACGAAAAATCCAACCTTTCTGCTGATGATTGCTTACGCAATTCGAAAAGTTCCCTTAATGGTGCGTTCCTGCATCGCTGGTTTACAGCAAATTTCCGTTACTTATGAAGAAGCAGCGCAAAGCCTCGGTTGCTCTTCTCTAAAAGCCATTCGAAAAATCACTTTGCCCCTCCTCACAGCCAATATCACCGCAGGTGCCATCTTAGTCTTTTCGCAAGCCATGCTGGAAGTATCCGATTCCTTAGTTTTAGCACAAAAAAAAGCCTTTTATCCCGTCACCAAAGCGATTTATGAACTGTTGAATTTTCTTGGAAACGGGACTTTTTTATCCTGCGCCTTAGGCGTTTGGGCCATGACCTTTCTAGCCGTAACCATCTTAGGAACTTTGGTATTGCTAGGAAAAAGTTTTGGTGCGATTTTTAAAGTATAATGGAAAAAATAATGCGTAATGATATAAAAAGTTTGATTATAGGTAATAGGCTTACACAAAGCGTGTTGTCAGCCTTGCATTTTAAAGAATTATCATGGCTTGGATGGCGTATTTGGTTTAAGTATATATTGTTTTCCAAGCCATATGTGCCAAAAAACGAATTGATAATAGAGATCTCTGATACTTGTAATGCAAAATGCTCATTTTGTACAACAGGGATAGAAAATCGAAAGAAAGGTGGAAAGAAAGAAAGAAAGAAATTTATCGAGCCCGATTTTTTTGAAAAAATTGTACATTATTGCAAACAACAACATTTCATCCAAAAAGACACAAACGTTTGCTTAATCAATTGGGGAGAACCTTTCTTGCATCCAGAGTTCGAAAAAATCATTGAAATTTCCCATCGCGAGCATTTAAACATCTACTTATCTTCTAATGCATCTGTCTTCCCAAAAATATCGAAAAATTTTAACGCAAGTTGCATCAAAAATATGGTATTTTCCATGCCAGGGTTTAGTCAGGCATCGTATAATAAAATCCATCAATTAAATTTTGAACAGGTCAAAAGTAACATTTCAAAAATAGTAGAAACTTTTCGCATCTCTAACCCTAACATTGTTTTCACGCTTTTTTTTCATATTTATCGTTTTAATGTTCCTGAAATAGATGCAGCCTATAAATTTTCCAAAGGCTTAAAAATGATGTTTTACCCTTATTTTGCTTTTATCAATGATTATGAAATGCATCGAGATTTTTTGCTTAAAAAATCATCACCAAATGACTTGGAACTAATTAAAAGATTTTTGTTCAAAAAATGTGAAATACCTATTAAGCTAATAAAAACATGTCCTTATTGTAACAGAATCCTGGTCAATCCTGATGGTGAATGTGAATTATGCACGATAAAGCGAACAAAAATAGGGAACATCTTTGAAATGACTCCAGAAAAATTATCCAAATGTTTTGAAGAAAGCAAAATTTGCAAAGAATGCATGCAACTTGGGTTAATGAATTAACACTCGTACCTGACTTCTTCTAAAAACAATCCGCAAGCAGGGGCGGTTAGAATCGGGATAGATAAGTTTTGCAGTTGTAAGCGCTGTTGGATAAAATCTACCTCCCATTTACCGCAACCAATCCAAAAGAAGGCGCCCATAATCCGACGCACCATACGGTACAAGTAACCGGATCCGGAAATGGAAAAAACGAACTGATTACCTTGTGGAAAAATTTGCGCAGCGGTAATGGTTTTGATCAAATGTTCTTTCGGCAATACTTTTCCAGCAAACCCACGAAAATCATGCGTGCCTACCAATAGTTTCGCCGCCTCTTGCATACGACGGATATCGATTTTTATGGTAGAAAGCATCGCCCAAACATAACGCGCCTCAAAAGGACTTGCGGGATGCAATTGAAAATAATAGTGATAGCGTTTGCTACAGGCTGAAAATCGCGCATGAAAAGTATCTGGGACCGGTTCAACGTTCGTAACCTGGATTTCAATGGGGAGCTCTCGATTGATCGCACGCAACAAACATACTGTTTCATGCTTCCAGTCTGCATCAAAATGAAATACTTGCCCTCGTGCATGCACCCCCGCATCCGTTCGACCGCTTCCGTGAATGCGAATGTTTCGATGAAAAATAGCCTTCAATCTTGCTTCCAATGCATCTTGTACCGATTGCCCATTTGCCTGGCTTTGCCACCCACAAAAAGGGGTCCCATCATACGAAACTGTACATTTCCATCGCATCCCTTCTATGCCAACAAACCAACCGTTTTTTGTCAACGACTTCGAAGGAACGCTTCACACTCACGGGTACTCGTGCGAAAAACTTGACAAGGGAAACAAATTTTTCATGATAAAGTTAAAAATTGTGGGTCGGTAGCTCAATGGTAGAGCAGTGGCCTTTTAAGCCATTGGTTCAGGGTTCGAGCCCCTGTCGGCCTACCAAAAACCGACCGAAATGTTCCATGGATCGCTTAGAAGAGATTTTTAAGCAACAACAGCAACTCAATGCACGTATTTTGGGAGAAAACGCCCTCTCGCTTTTGCAAGCGAATCCGATGGAATGGGTATTAAAGCTTTCGCGTGCGCTGCAGCAAGAAGTTTCCGAGTTGGTGGATTGTTTCCCGTGGAAATGGTGGGCGCATTATCAAAAATTGGATATTGAGCATGCAAAAGTAGAGCTTATTGACATTTTGCATTTTGTGATTTGTATCGCACAAACACTCGGTATGGATGCAGACGAGCTTTTCCGTACATACATGGAAAAAAATGCCGTTAATGTTCAGCGGCAAAAAGAGGGATACCACGAAAAAGCAAAAGAGGCGCAACTAAACGATTAACCTTGTGCTTGCTTATTGGACACACAACCTAGACCCTTTTGTCATCAAACTCCCACCGCATTTGCCCATTCCCGGTATCCGATGGTATGGAGTGGCATACTTGCTCGGATTTTTATCCGCTTATTTCTGGCTACAGCAAGGGTATGCTCATGGGAAAATTAAGCTCTCGCCTTCTCAACAACAAGGATTTCTGTTTGCCTGCTTTTGCGGAATTTTAATCGGCGGACGACTAGGGTATGTCCTTTTTTATCAATGGGAATATTACCGCCTCCATCCGCTGGAAATTTTTTCTATTTGGGAAGGTGGGATGTCGGCCCATGGTGGCTTTTTAGGGATTTTTTTCAGCCTATTTCTCTGGGGACATCGCCATCATTTCTCCGTGTTTTCCCTCACAGATCTCACGATCCCATGCGGAACGCTAGGAATTTTCTTCGGTCGCTGTGCAAATTTCATCAACGGAGAGCTTTACGGGACCTGTAGCCAGCTGCCATGGGCTGTCATTTTCCCACCGGATGCCATTCCACGCCATCCCTCGCAAATCTATGAAGCCCTCGGAGAAGGATTGCTCTTATTCTTATGGAGCTGCCAAACCATTCGGAAAAAATCCTTCATTCGAACACATCCAGGAGTTTTTAGTGGCTGTTTTCTCATTTACTACGGAATCATTCGGTATGTGATGGAATATTTTCGTGAACCCGATGCCCCCTTCATTGCAATTTTTTCCCGCGGACAATTTTATTCCATCGGAATGATCGCTATCGGCGTGCTATTCACCTACCTTCTCCAAAAATATCCACCAAAAGGTTGCGTGTTTTTGTAAAAAATGG
>JAGDCJ010000005.1 GCA_017958565.1 Opitutales bacterium | reverse complement strand
TACTTTTCTCTTTGTCGCATAACCGATTGGCCCAGTATTGGGGAACAATTGGTTCGGTTATCTTGTAAATTGGTGCAATGGATTGCTCCGCAGTTGGGTTTTGCGAATTATTATAGTTATCGGTATTTTGAAAAAGAGTTCCCTTTTACCTTCGTTCGCAGCACCTTGCGAATTGATGCGGGAGATTGCGGAGGTGCGGTGATCGATTTCCAAGGAAATTTGCGAGGAATGTTGTTGCACGCTTTGCCTGACACGCAAGAAACGTTTTACATGCCGACGGGCGCGTTAGATCGAGTTTTTCAAGATTTATTGTTATACGGCAGGGTGCGTTACAGCTATGCAGGGCTTGCAACGGAGACGGTGTTTGATCAGCAACGGCAAGCCTTGTGTTTGAGAGTAAGAGAGGTTATACCAGGTTCTCCGGCAGAAAAAAGCGGATTTTCCAAAGAGGATATTTTGATGGAAAGAAACGGTGAGCCGATTGGTTCGATCGAAGCTTTTAAAAACTTTATGTTTTTGTCAAAACCGAACGATTGTATTCTATTCACGCTTTTACGGGGTGGGAAAACGATTCGTCTGCCGCTGCGTTTGTCGGAAAAAAAGTAGCATTTTGGTAAAAATTCTATAAAATAACAGTAGAAGGTATGAATCATTCAGAGATCCAAAAGATGGTCCAATTGATGGAAAAATCGAGCTTAAGTGAATTAAGCGTGAAAGAAAAAGATTTTGAAATCACTCTTAAGAAAGGTGGTTCGAGCCCGACCGTTCTTTCAGTACCATCAGTGGCACCATCCGTCGCTGCGGATCAAACTTCTTCGACTCCCTTGGCAAAAGAAGAGGCGAAGGATATTTTTGTGATTAAGGCACCCATGATCGGTTCCTTTTATGCCTCTTCTTCGCCGGAAAGCGAGCCGTATGTTCAAGAAGGTTCGGTGGTTCGTCCCGATTCTGTTGTTTGTATTTTAGAAGCGATGAAGGTGATGAATGAAATCCGCGCGGAATGCTCTGGAAAAATCATCGAAGTGTTGGTGAAAAATGGTGCACCCGTGGAATATGGGCAACCGCTATTTACGGTACAATTATCCGCATGATTCACAAAGTGCTGATTGCGAACCGTGGAGAAATTGCTTTGCGTATTCTTCGGGCTTGCAAAGAAATGGGGATCAAATCGGTGTCGGTTTATTCAGAGGCGGATGCACAATCGTTACCGGTGCAATTAGCCGATGAGGCAATTTGTATTGGCGCTGCCTCAGCGGCGCAAAGTTATTTAAAGAGCGATCGTCTCTTAAGTGCGGCAGAGTTGGTAGGTGCGGATGCGATTCACCCCGGGTATGGATTTTTATCGGAGAATTCATCTTTTGCCGAGCAATGTGAGGCATGCCATATGAAATTTATTGGCCCTTCTTCTGAAACCATTCGATTGATGGGGGATAAAATTGTGGCGCGTAAAATTGCGCATAAAGTAGGGCTGCCAACGATTCCGGGAAGCGAAGGAGCGCTTTCCGATGAAAAAAAAGGGTTAGAGTTGGCTAATGCGATCGGTTATCCCGTGATTATCAAAGCGGCGGGTGGCGGTGGCGGGAAAGGCATGCGGACGGTTTATAATGCAGCTACCTTTACAAAAACTTTTTGTACTGCTCGTATGGAGGCGGAAAAAGCATTTGGGAATGGTGCGGTTTATATCGAAAAATATTTGGAAGAGCCGCATCATATTGAATTCCAAATTTTAGCAGACTCGCACGGTCATGTGATTCATGTTGGCGAACGCGATTGTTCGTTGCAGCGAAATTACCAAAAGTTGATTGAGGAAGCCCCTTCGACATTTTTGAGCTCTTCTTTGCGAGAAAAAATGGGAAAAGCTGCGGTAAAATTGGCAGAAAAATGCGGTTATGAGGGAGTGGGTACGGTTGAGTTTTTGGTCGATAAAAAAAGAAATTTTTATTTTATCGAGATGAATACACGTTTGCAGGTGGAGCACACGGTTACCGAAGAAGCCATGGGAATCGATTTAGTCCAATGGCAGTTGCGAATTGCAAATGGGGAAAAATTGACCGTGCGACAAAAGGATATTCGTAGTGCCGGCCATGCGATAGAATGTCGGATTAACGCGGAAGATCCTGAGAAAGATTTTTTGCCTTGTCCAGGGCATATTGAGTTTTATCATGAACCAGGAGGCCCTGGTGTTCGAATCGATTCGCATGCTTATTCGGGTTATACGATTCCGCCGTATTATGATAGTATGATTGGAAAATTGATTGCGATGGGTTCTACGCGCGACGAAGCAATTGCTCGGATGTCGCGTGCCTTGAATGAGTACCTGATTGGTGGGATCCAAACCACGATTCCTTTGTGCAAGAAAATCATGCTGGATCCGGTGTATCGAGCGGGTGGCGTTACGACGCATTTTATGAAAAATTTTTTACAGCGTACGGATGGTAATAAAACAAAACAAAGGAGAAAAAAGTAATGGGTGTTGAAACAAAAGTTCCCTTCCCGAAAACAAATCATACGTCGGTGGAGGGCGATATTAAAATTAACTTGAATGTGGTAGCTGGAATCGTTCGTTTAGCGGTTCAGCAAGTGAAAGGCGTGCATTCGGTTGGCGGTGGTTTGGTAGAGGGGATTGCAGAAATTTTTTCCAAAAAAGATTTAGAACGAGGCGTTCGCGTTTCCGAAAGCGACAAGGGGAATTATGTAATCGAGGTGAAGGTAACGCTGTTTTTTGGATCGGAATTGGTGAAGGTCGGTGAGATGATCCAGCAAGCGGTTTCGGAAAATGTGTTCAACATGACTCACAAACAGGTTGAGCGGGTCGATGTGGTGATCGATGGTGTTCGTACGGAATCGTCAGGAAAAGAGGAAAAAGGTGTTTCGTAAAACCATATGGATGTTGTAAAACTACTGGTTTACCTTTGTTACGAATATAAGGAAGTGGTGGGTGGTATTTTTGCCGCTTGTTTGCTTTTCTTTTGGTTGCGTCGGTGCGTGAAAAGACGACAACCGATTTCAACCACGCCTACTGAAAACGGCGAACTTTTTATCAGCCGTTCGGCTATTTTTAGCCTGATTCAATCCGCTTGTGAAACGATTCCCGATGGGTACGTGAAGCGCGTTCGTTTAAACAACAAACGGCGTATGTTGGTGATTCAATTACAAGTCATTTTACGCGCCGGAAATTCTTTTGAAACCAGTTCAATTCGTTTTCAAGAAGCGGTGAAATCGGCCGTTTCTCGTTGTTTTGGCTCTTTAAAAGATATTCGTATCAATGTGACTTTAGTGGGGATTGAGCATGCGCCCGTGGATACAGGATCCGCTGATTCGTTACAACCATAAGGAAGGCGCAAGAAGGTTTTGCAGCAGGTTGCGGAAACAAATCTTGTAAAAAATAGAATTTCTTTTTCACAATAAGGGCGTGGAGGGATTAGAATCGAGTTCCGTTATTTTGACCGGAGATCGTCCGACGGGGCCGTTGCATTTAGGCCATTTTGTAGGATCGTTGCAAAATCGCGTTCGTTTGCAGCACCAATGTCAGCAATATATTATGATTGCCGATATGCAGGCTCTTACCGATTACTTTGATCGTCCAAAGCATGTCGTGCAAAATGTGGCGGAGGTTGTGAAGGATTACATAGCAGTCGGAATCGATCCGGAAAAAACAACGATTTTTATTCAGTCGCAAATTCCGGAATTATGCGAACTAACCATGTTGTTGCTCAATTTGGTTACTACCGCACGCTTGCAACGGTACCCGACGATTAAAAACGAAATTCAGTTGCGTGCATTTGGAGAATCCATTCCGGCTGGATTTTTATGTTACCCCGTTAGCCAAGCAGCCGATATTACGTTGTTTCGTGCAACTCATGTTCCAGCGGGTGAAGATCAAGCGCCTATGATTGAGCAAACGAACGAGTTGGTTCGCCGGTTTCATTATACGTACCAAACCGATTGTTTGCGAGAAGTGGAGTTGTTGCTCAGCAAAACGCCGCGCTTGATTGGAATTGACGGAAATGCAAAAGCATCGAAATCGTTGGGAAATGCAATTTTTTTGTCGGATTCTGAGAAGGTCGTTCACGATAAGGTTTTTTCCATGTATACCGATCCGGAGCACATTCGCGCGTCAGATCCTGGAAAAGTCGAAGGGAATGTTGTCTTTGCCTACCTGGATGCGTTTTATCCAGATCCAGAAGAAGTGGAGTCGTGGAAAGCGAGCTATCGGAAAGGCGGTTTAGGAGATATGGTGTTAAAAACGCGATTGAATGATACGTTGCAAGCTCTTTTGAAGCCGATTCGTGAAAAACGTGCGACCATTCAGCAAGCAGAAGCATTGGAAATTGCGTGTGCCGGCTCTCAAAAAATGCGATCGATTGCTCAAGCAACCATGGAAGAGGTTCGGCAAGCCGTCGGGATTGTTTATCGATGATAATTTATTTTCCCATTGGTTCCGCGAAATCAAGAAGAAAATAGATGGATGAAAAACTTGATCTTTTATGGGAAAAAATTCACCGTAAGAAAGAAACGTGAAATTTGTTTTTATTACAGGCGGTGTGGTATCCTCGTTAGGGAAAGGCTTAACATCGGCTTCGATCGGAGCTCTGTTAGAGCAGCAAAGATTTAAGGTTGGAATGTTGAAGATGGATCCTTATTTCAATGTGGATCCGGGTACGATGAATCCTTGTCAGCATGGAGAGGTGTACGTGTTAAACGATGGAGCGGAAACCGATTTAGATTTAGGGCATTATGAACGATTTACCCATGCGACCTTAAGTCGAAAAAATAGCGTATCTTCAGGACAAATTTACAGCGCTGTTTTGCAAAAAGAACGTGAAGGAGCTTATTTGGGAACAACGGTGCAAGTGATTCCGCATATTACCGATGAAATTAAACGTCGGATTCAATTGTGTGCAACGGAAAACGTGGATGTGCTTTTGGTGGAAATTGGTGGCGTGGTGGGAGATATCGAAGGCCTGCCTTACTTGGAAGCTTTGCGGCAATGGTCGCAAGAGAAAGGGCGCGAAAATGTGGTGTTCGTTCATTTAACCTTGCTGCCGTATTTGCGCGTATCGTCTGAATTGAAGAGTAAACCTTCGCAGCAAAGCGTAGCGGAATTGCGTAAAATTGGTATTCAGCCCGACATTTTGGTTTGTCGAACGGAGATACCGATGGATGCGTCGATTCGCGAAAAACTCAGCTTGTTTTGCAACGTTCCGCTTGCTTCGGTGATTGAAGAGCGTGACGTACAAACCTCTACCTATGAATTGCCGTTGCGTTTGCATGAACAGAAATTGGAGGAACGCCTTTTATCGCATTTGCACTTGCCGTACACCGAGAAACCGTTATCGATCTGGGAAGATATTTTGCATCGGATTCAATCACCGAAAGCGACGGTAACGATTGGAGTCATTGGGAAGTATACCGAGGTGCAAGATGCGTATAAGTCGATTGACGAAGCGCTTGTGCATGCGGGTATTGCAAACGAATGTAAGGTGGTCATTCGTACTTTGGATTCTGAAGCCTTGGAATCGGATGGAACGGAAAACGTTTTGTCCGGTTTAGATGGAATTTTGATTCCGGGTGGTTTTGGCTTGCGAGGGTTGGAAGGGAAAATTCGAGCTATTCGTTACGCAAGAGAACGCAAGGTTCCTTTTTTGGGAATTTGCTTAGGAATGCAATTAGTGGTGGTGGAGTTTGCGCGGAATGTGTTAGGTTACGCAGATGCTTGTAGTACGGAAGTCAATCCACAAACGACGTGTCCGGTGATTGATCAGATGGAGAGTCAAAAAAAATCTTGCGGGAAAGGCGGAACCATGCGTTTGGGAGCGCAACCGTGCATATTAACGCCCGGAAGTCGGATGGAATCTGTATACGGGGAGAGGGTCATTTCTGAGCGCCATCGTCATCGGTATGAATTGAATAGTATGTATGCGGATGCGCTTGAAAAGGCTGGTTTGCACCTCGTCGGTCATCATGAAACTTCCCATATTGTCGAGGCGGTGGAAATACGAGAACATCCTTGGTTTATAGGCGTTCAATTCCATCCAGAATTTCAATCGAAACCGTATGCCCCACATCCCTTGTTTGTTGATTTTGTTCGTGCCAGTCGGGTGAATCAACCGCAAAAATAATATGGAAGAAATTTCGAAAATTTTTTATCCTATGGCCATGAAGAAGAGCACTGTCTTTTTACTTTTGTGTTTGAGTTTGTCTGGGTGCAGACGTTGGATATCACCTAACCCGCAAGTGAGCGATACCGTGACTGTTCTTTCTATAAAAAAAACAGAAGTAAAAACGATGGCGAAACCGGAAAACAATGCGTCTTGGTTCTGCTTATACGATGAAAAGAATGTCATCGGTCGGATTTATTTTGAATTCGATCGTGCGGTTCTTTCGGAAGCAGATCAGCAGTATTTGGAGCATAGAATTTTGGCTTTTTTAGAAGAAAATGCGGGACAGCGATTGCTGCTTGCAGGCTATGCCGATTGGTTTGGTCGGGAAGAGTACAATAAGAACTTAGGGTTGCGTCGTGCGAAAAGCGTGGCGGAATTTTTAACCCAAAAGGGAATTTCTCCCGACCGATTCGAGCTCATTACGCTGGGCAATCGAGAAGCGACGCAGGGAATTAGCAAGGCCGATGCGGTAAAAGATCGTCGGTGCGATATTGTAAAAATTCCCTGATGAATTTTTTTAGCTATGGTCGTCGAACAAGGCAAGCTTGCGAGAATTACGTAAAAGATATTTTGTATCATTCACCGCGCGATGCACGCAAGAGGCGCGGTATGTTTCTTTTTCGCGTTTTGTCCATTTTTTTTTGGATGGCGGTCCGTGCGCGAGAGATTTTATACAAAAATCGTTGGTTTCGAGAGCAGCATTTGGGTTGCCGGGTGATTGTGGTTGGTAATCTTACTGTAGGTGGTACCGGGAAAACGCCCATTGTGGAAAAATTAGCGCGTGCATTGCAAGAAAAAGGACGAAAGGTCGGGATTTTAAGCCGTGGTTATAAAAGTAAAAAAGAGCCTTGGTGGAAGAAAGGTTGGCATTGGTTGATTCATGCAGAAGCTTGTCCGCCGAAAGTGGTGAGCGATGGGAAGCATTGCTTACTTCCGTACGAACAAGCAGGTGATGAGCCTTTGCTTTTAGCAAAAAATCTGCCCGGCGTGTGCGTGGTGGTGGATAAAGATCGGGTGAAAGCAGGTCGGTATGCCATCGAAAAATTCTCCTGCGATTTATTATTGTTGGATGATGGTTTTCAGTATTTTCAACTAAGAAGCAGCTTGTATATTCTTTTGATCGATGCGACGCATCCTTTTGGGAATGGGCATGTGTTGCCGCGCGGAATTTTGCGGGAACCGGCGGATCGGATGAAGCGCGCGCAGTTCATTTTTTTGACCAAAAGCAATCAAGTGACCGAAAGTCGATTGCGGTCGTTGCAGCGATGGATTCGTCATTACAATCCGCAGGCGCCGATTTTTGCGTGCGTTCACATGCCTAAATATTTGTGTTCGGTCAACGGAACGGCTCGATTGGAATTGTCGGCACTAAAGGGTCGTAACGTGGCAGCTTTAAGCGGCATTGCTTCTCCGCAACCATTTGAGCGATTTTTGCAAGAACAAGGTTCGATTTTGGTTTATCGCGAACGATTTTTGGATCATCATGCTTATACGCCGAAGGAACGCGCTGAGTTTTTTGTTAACGCACAGCGAGCGGGTGCGGAAATGGTCGTTACGACGGAAAAAGACGCGGTACGAATGCCAGAAAAGGAAATCTTCCAACTGCCGTTTTATTTTTTGCGCATGGAGATCGATTGGGCGGATGATCGTCAACCCTTCGAAGCAATTTGGGAAAAATTGCTGAATTTTTCTGTATGAAAGAAAACTTGCATTTTATTTTTGGCTCGGATGAGTTTTTTATCGAATTGAAAACCAAAAAATTGCTGGATTCTTTTTCACAACATTCGTTGGAAGTGATCGATGGAACGGCCAATACCCTTGCGGATTGCAAACAAGTATTGGGGAAGGTCATCGAGGCGTTGCAGAGTGTTGATCTTTTTTCATCTCAAAAGTGCGTTTGGTTGCGTGGAACCAATTTATTCGCTACTGGTTCTTCTGCAACGACAGAGGGGGGACAATCGGTCGTAGAGCATTTTTTACTCCTCTTAGAAAAAATTCCCGCGGGTGTACACTTGTTCGTTTCTGCGTCGCCTGTCGATAAACGAACCCGCTTTTTTAAAGCGATGCAGGCTTTATCCACATGGGAAGAATTGGAAGAAAAACAATCCGAAACGTACCTGAAGTTTTTGATCAAAAAATTATGCAAAGACTGGAACATGACGATTGATTCGGATGCATGCGAATTGTTGTTGCAGAAGTTGAATCGACAGCCGCGTGCGATTGCCAACGAATGGGAAAAATTAGCGTGTATCAAGCAAGGGATCGGCTGCATTACCTTGCAGGACGTGAAAACATACACGCCGACTTGGTTGAATGATGAATTTTTTGAGCCAGTAGAAACGTTTTATGAAAAAGATGAAGCGCGTTATCTTCAAAGCCTGCACAATCACTTTACACTTCACAAAGAGATGCGTACGGTTTGTACCTTTTTTCAAAATCGCAATCGGTTATTGATTCAGTTGGTATCTTTGCAACTCCCTTCAATCTCTAAAGCGATTTTTGAAAAACAGTCTTTCCTACATGCGAAAGATTTTGGACCCATCCAAGAGAAAAATACTTTTTGTGTTTTTTCGCAAAATCCGTGGTATGTGAGTCGTTTACAATCGCCTTTCCCTTTGTCAACGCTCTTAGATATTCAGCAAGCATTGGTGGACATTTTTGATCGAATGTTACAGTATCCTGCGCAAACTTGTACATGGATGGGAAATCTGGTACGATTTTTTTAAGAGAAACGGAGGAATCGCAAAAAATTTCTTTCTGGAAGGCGAGAAATCTGTTATTCTAATAAGAACATGGAAGGGATTCGATCCATTCGAGAACTCACGGTAGAGGGAAAGCGTGTTTTTGTGCGCGTCGATTTTAATGTACCGCTGGATGAAAAAGGGAAAGTGGCCGATGATATGCGAATCGTAGCTGCTTTACCGACGTTGCGTTATTTGTTGGAGTGTGGGGCAAAGGTTATTTGCGCTAGCCATTTGGGACGACCGAAAGGGAAGCGCGATGGTAAGTACTCCTTGCAGCCGGTTGCAAGCGTATTAGCGACGCACCTGAATCAGCCGGTATTGTTCTTGGAAGATTGCGTGGGGAAAAATGTCGAGCAAACGGTTGCGAATTTGTCGAAAGGTTCGATCGTTTTGTTGGAAAATTTGCGTTTTCATGCGGAAGAAGAGGCGAATGAGGAAAATTTTGCCAAACAATTGGCAGCGTTAGCGGATGTGTACGTGAACGATGCATTTGGAACGGTTCATCGTGCCCATGCTTCCACCGCGGGAATGGTTCCTTTTGTTACGGAAAAAGCGGCAGGTTTTCTAGTCGAGAAAGAGTTAACCTTTTTGCGCCAAAAAATGGATGCACCGGAGCGGCCATTTTGCGTGGTGTTGGGCGGGGCAAAAGTGAGCGATAAAATTGGTGTGATCGAAGCGTTGTTGGAAAAGGCGGATCAAATTTTGTTGGGAGGTGGCATGGGATACACGTTTGCGGCAGCGCAAGGTCATGCGGTTGGAAAAAGTTTGACGGAGCCAGATTTTATAGAATTTGCAAAATCTTTATTCGAAAAAGCGAAAGTCAAGGGTGTAGATGTGCGTTTGCCGATCGACCATGTTGCTTCCGACTGTGTTCGTTTCCAATCGCGAACCTTAGGAGCGTTGAAAGTATTTGAAGGTGAGATCGAGGATGGTTGGATAGGGGTCGATATCGGCCCGAAAACCATTGAAATGTATACGCAGTGTATTCGATCGGCAAAAACCGTGTTTTGGAACGGCCCGGTTGGGATTTTTGAAATCGAAGCGTCGGCAACGGGAAGCAAACAGATTGCGCAAGCGTTGGCGGTTTGTGAAGGCACGACCATTGTAGGGGGTGGAGATTGCATAAAAGCGGTCAAGCAGAGCGGTTGTGCATCGGATATTACGTTTTTGAGTACGGGCGGTGGGGCCAGTTTGCAGTTATTGGAAGGAAAGCCGTTGCCCGGGTTAGAAGCGTTGAAAGGAAAATAAATGAAACGATTTCTCATTGCAGGAAATTGGAAGTTGAACAAAACCGCCAAAGAAACGAACTTGTTTTTTACAACCTTGCAGCCTTTGTTATCGCCGGCGATTCAAAGCGAGTTGTTGATTTGTCCGCCGTTTACCTCCTTGCCGACCGCAGCCAAAGCCAATGAAAGGATGAACGTTTCTTTGGGTGCGCAGAATGTGTACCCGAAATCGTCCGGTGCGTTTACCGGTGAAATTGCACCTGCCATGTTGCGCGAATGGGTTTCGTACGTTTTGGTGGGACATAGCGAGCGTCGTACATTGTTCCATGAGACGAATGCGTTGATCAATGAGAAAATTCATGCCTTATTCAAAGAATCCTTGAAGCCGATTTTGTGCGTAGGGGAAACTTTGGAAGAGCGTAAACAAGATCGCGCTTGTTCGGTGATTGGCGACGAATTAGAGCAAGGGTTGAAGGGAGTGACAAAAGAACAGCTGCCGCAGTTAACGATTGCTTATGAACCAATTTGGGCGATTGGAACCGGAGAAACCGCGACACCGGAAATCGCAGAAATGATGCATGCGTTTATTTACGATTGGCTTGTGCAACATTTTGATGCTCCTTCTGCAGAAGCCGTTCGGTTGCTGTATGGTGGCTCGTTAAAGAGTAGCAATGCAAAGCCGTTGTTCCAACAGCGGCATATCGATGGCGGACTGATTGGTGGTGCTTCTTTAGAACCGCGCTCCTTTATTGAAATTGCGCGCATTGCCGATCAGATTCAAAAATAGCGATTCTTTCCCTTTTCGCTTGCGAAGTAAATCGAACGTTCCTTTGATAAAGAGAGGCGATGGGAGAGATGACAGAGCGGCCGATTGTGCCTGACTCGAAATCAGGTGTGGGGCAACCCACCGAGGGTTCGAATCCCCCTCTCTCCGCCAAAGTTTTATACAAGGTTGTATGAGGTTTTACCAATCTAAAAATCTGGTAACGTTGTTGGTTTTTTTGAGCGCCGTGTTTTTGCCGTTCGTGTGCGGTTCCTTCCTTTCTACCGAGCAGAAAGCTGTTTTTTACGCGATGAGTTTGACGATTAAAGAGTGCCTGGTATTTTTCTTGCCGTTTGTGATTTTTTCTTTGGTGTTTCACTCGATTTCCAGACTGGGAGCACGTGCGATCCGTTTGATGATGATCTTGCTGCCTTTGATTTGTGTCTCCAATTTTTTCAATACCGAACTGTCGTATGGAATTTCCAAATTATGGTCGATGAAAGGTTGTGATTTTCACGTAGCCGATTTGGGGCAAAAAGAGCAAGGATTGGTAGCCGCTTTTTCGTTTCACCTAACGCCTTTCTTTTCCAGCAATGTTGCTTTATTGTCCGGATTTGCGTTCGGGCTATTTTTCGGGATTTTTTTGGAAAAAATGGCGGTGAAAGCTTCACACGTGTTCCATGTATGGACTCGCGTATTCTTTCGCCTTTTGCTGCCGTTCATGCCTTTGTTTATTGTAGGGACAACGTTGAAATTGCAGCATGATGGAATGTTAAGAGCGATTTTTGAAAAATATTTACCGGTTTTGTTCATTTTTGTGATCGCTACCGGTTCTTGGGTTTTACTGCAATATTTTCTGTTGGCAAAGGGGAATTTTGGCCGCATGCAAGCGTATTTGCGCAATGTATTCCCTGCAATGATTACCGCTTTTAGCAGCATGTCCAGTGTTGCTGCATTGCCGTTTTCCCTCAAAGCAGCTGAAAAAAATAGTGCGAAGCCGCACCATGCTGATATCGTGATGCCATCGACAGTCAATGTTCATTTGGTCGGCGATTGCTTTTTTATCCCAATGGTCGCGATTGCGGTGATGCAATCTTTCGAGATGCCGTTTCCACATTTTTGCGTTTACTTGCCGTTCGCATTTCATTTTGTGCTTGCAAAATTCGCGGTAGCGGGAGTCCCAGGTGGAGGTGTTTTGGTTATGCTGCCAATTTTGGAAAAATACTTGGGCCTTACATCTGATATGTTGGCCATCGTTATGGCGCTTTACATTTTGTTTGATCCCATCATTACCACTTGCAATGTTGCTGGAAATGGCGCCTTGGCGATTTTGTTTGACCGCATCATGGGATGTTTTGAAAAAAAATCGATGTTGGACGACCAACCTTCCTCTTGTTTGGTTCGAAAGGATTAGGTTTTTTCCGTTTTGATTCCATTTTTCAGCAAGGATTTTCCGTTTTGCGTAACCTTCTATCAACGGATGTCAAAACAGCAAAAAATTTTCGTTAGGAAGAATTTTTTTACAAAAAACGCTTGACGTAATGGACAAGATTCTTGAAGTTAAAAAGTAACTAGCTTTTGTTGGCGTTAAAAAGCGGGTAGAACGTGCCCTGGTAGCTCAGTCGGTAGAGCGCATCCTTGGTAAGGATGAGGTCGGCGGTTCGAGTCCGCTCTGGGGCTCCAGGAATAAAAGGTAGTGAGGAAAATTTGAAGTATTATGGCTACTAAAGAAACATTCTCTCGAACGAAGCCACATGTGAATGTGGGGACTATTGGTCACGTAGATCATGGAAAATCAACCTTAACAACGGCGATTTTGAAAGTACAGTCCGATAAGGGTTTAGCTCAATTTAAACCGTATACGGAAATTACAAAAGGTGGTACGGTGCGTGATGCGACCAAAACGGTAACCATTGCGATTGCTCACGTGGAATATGAGACGGAAAAGCGCCACTATGCCCATGTGGATTGTCCCGGCCACGCGGATTTTGTCAAGAACATGATTACCGGTGCGGCTCAGATGGATGGCGCTATTTTGGTCGTGAGTGCCTATGATGGACCGATGCCGCAAACGAGAGAACATATTTTGTTGGCGCGTCAAGTTGGAGTTCCAGCTTTGGTTGTTTTTATCAATAAAGTGGATTTGGTAGACGATAAAGACATGATCGAGTTGGTCGAACAAGAAGTTCGCGACTTGTTGACAAAATACGAATATCCAGGTGATAAAATTACCATTGTTCGTGGATCTGCGACGGGTGCGTTGGAAGGGAAACCGGAGTATGTACAGTCGATTTCCGATTTATTGGATGCAGTGGATAAGGATATCCCGGAACCGGTGCGTGATTTGGACAAGCCATTCTTGATGTCCATTGAGGATGTTTTCACAATTACCGGTCGTGGTACCGTTGTAACGGGTCGTGTAGAACGTGGTGTCATCAAGGTGAATGATGAAGTAGAGATCGTTGGATTGCGAGAAACGCGTAAAACTGTTTGCACGGGCGTGGAAATGTTCCGAAAGTTATTAGATCAAGGACAAGCAGGTGATAACATCGGGGTATTGTTGCGCGGTATTGAAAAGAAAGATGTTGAAAAGGGTCAAGTGTTGGCGAAACCGGGGTCGATTACGCCCCATACAAAAGCGAAAGCAGAAGTGTATGTGTTGACCAAAGATGAAGGAGGACGTCATACGCCGTTCTTCAAAGGCTATCGGCCGCAGTTTTTCTTCGGAACTGCAGATGTGACCGGTGTTTGTACGTTACCGGATGGGACCGAAATGGTGATGCCGGGAGATAATTTGGGCATTACAATTGAGCTTGGTAAGAAGGTGGCGATGGAAAAAGGGCAACGTTTTGCGATGCGCGAAGGAGGTCGTACCATCGGTGCCGGTCGTATTACGGAAGTGATGCAGTAAACGCGATCAAAAATTTTTATTGACAAAAGAGAAAAATTTTTGATGGTGTAGGTGGGGTACGATAGAGGAGAATAGCTCAATTGGTAGAGTAGCGGTCTCCAAAACCGTCGGTTGGGGGTTCGAGTCCCTCTTCTCCTGCCAAAATCTTGCATATGAAATGGTTTAAAAAAGCGCGTGCGTTTTGCAAGGAAATGGTAGAGGAGTTGAAAAAAGCTTCTTGGCCAAGTTGGCAGGAATTGCGAAAATCTACGGTAACGGTTTTAGTCGGAATTGTGCTGTTGGGTGCGTTTGTAGGAGCGGTGGATATTTCCTTATATCATATGGTTGATTTATTGATGTATTTGGGACGTTGATGGAAGAGAAAATTTTGAGTTCTGAGGTAAAAAACGGCTTCCAATGGTATGCAGTGCGAACGTTGACGAATCAGGAGTTGAAAATCAAGCGTTACATTGAACAGTATTGCGAGAATGGTGAGTGGAAAGATTTTATCCAAAAAGTTTTTGTGCCTGTGAAAACAGTAGTAGAGGTAAAAAACGGGAAAAAAACTACCCGTACACGGAAATTTTTCCCAGGGTATGTGTTTTTATGCATGAAGTTGTACGATGAATCGGGTACGTTTTTGCCAGAGGTCGCTTTATTGATTCGACGTATTCAAGGGGTAACCGGTTTTATGGAAAATCATCATCAACCGATTCCCATGCGTCCCGCAGAGGTTGATGCCTTGTTAGGAGAAGCAAAGGCGGTTCAAGGGAAAAAAACCTTGAAAGTAGAGTACGAAGTGGGTGAAATGGTAAAAGTGATGGACGGGCCTTTTATGAGTTCTTCCGGCATAATCGATGAAATTGATCCTGAAAAAGGTCGGTTGCGGGTTTCTGTTTCCATTTTTGGGCGTTCTACTCCAGTGGAGCTAGAATATTGGCAGGTACAAAGGGAAGGGTAGAAAGTTTACATTTTCATGGCATCAAAAACAGTAATAGGAACCATTCGATTGCAATTACCAGCCGGTGCTGCTAATCCGGCGCCGCCAGTAGGGCCCGCTTTAGGAGCGAAAGGTGTGAACATTATGGCCTTTGTAAAAGAGTTCAATGACCGCACCAAAGGGCAACAAGGATTGGTGATTCCTGTGGTGATTACCGTTTATTCGGATAAATCGTTCACCTTTATTTTAAAAACCCCGCCAGCTTCTGTGTTGTTATGCAAGGCAGCAGGGATTCAAAAAGGTTCCGGTGCTCCTAATAAAAATAAAGTGGGAACGGTAACCCGTCAACAATTGCGAGAAATTGCAAAAACAAAGATGGCAGATTTGAATGCTGTGGATGAGGAATGTGCTGCTCGTATGATTGAGGGTACATCTCGCAGTATGGGGATTCAGATAGGGAATTAAAAATGATGAAATCGAAGCGTTATCGTTCGGCACAAGAAAAAGTGGAAGCGGGGAAATCGTATGACCTCCAACAAGCTTTTACGACATTATTCTCGTTCCCAGCTGCTAAATTTGATGAGACAGCAGAGTTGGCTTTGCATTTGGCGGTGGATCCGATGCAAAGCGATCAAATGGTTCGTGGGATTGTGCAATTACCGCATGGAAACGGGAAAAAGGTGCGCATCATTGCTTTTACGAAAGACGCACCTGCAGCGTTACAAGCAGGAGCTTGTGAAGCGGGAATGGCCGATTTGATAGAAAAAATCAAGGGTGGTTGGTTGGACTTTGATATAGCTGTAGCAACAACAGAAGCGATGAAAGAGGTGAAATCCTTAGCGCGTATTTTAGGACCAAAAGGATTAATGCCGAACCCGAAAGCTGGTACGGTGACTGATGATTTAGTGCCCTGTATTGAAGCGTTGAAAAAGGGGCGTGTGGAATTTAAGATGGACAAGGATGCAAATGTGCACTTGGGAATTGGAAAGCGTTCTTTCGGTTTGGAAGCATTGATCGAAAATGTGCAAGCAGCTTTAGAGGCGATTCGGCACGCTCGTCCATCTGTATTTCGTGGGAAATTGGTGTTAAATGGTGCGATTTCTTTCACGATGAGCCCAAGTGTGTTGTTGGAGCCTTCGATTTTTGCTAAATTTTAACGATTATGAGAATTGAAAAAACGTTTTTGTTGCAAGAACTTTCGGGGAAAGTTCAGCAGTCGAATTATGTCTATTTGGTTGATTTTCATCAAGTGACGGTTGGAGAAATTGCAGAATTGCGAAAAAATTTGCGGAAGCAAGGGGCACAGTTTCATGTGATGCAAAATACGCTGTTGAAAAAAATTGCGGAAAGCGCTTCATGGCCGTCATTGGCGCAATGGTTAAAAGGCCAAACCGGGGTTGTATTTGGTGGAGAAAACCCATCGGGGGTAGCGAAAGTTTTAGTGCAGTTTGCTAAAGAAAAGGGAAAATTACCAGCCAAAGGCGGGTTGCTTGATGGTCAGTTGTATGATGTGGCTGCTTTAGAAGAACTTTCTAAGTTGCCGGATTTACCAACCTTGCGCGCTACTTTCTTATCTTTATTGTTAACGCCGTACCGTCGGTGTTTGTATGTGTTACAGGGTGTTCCCCAATCGTTTTTACATGTATTGCAAGCAAAACAGGGGAACTAATCATTTTCAGGTCAGGTTAGGGGGAACGGTTCTCCTTAAACGTGTCGTCTTGAAAAACAACGAATACTAATCTGTTCTAGGAGAAAGTTATGAATAAAGAAGAAGTCATCGAGTGGTTAAGCAGCCAGTCGGTTTTGGAGATCGCAGGTCTGGTAAAAGATCTGGAAGAAAAATGGGGGGTAAGTGCTTCTGCGCCCGTAGCGGTTGCGGCAGTGGGAGCGGCAGCTGCCAGTAGCGGAGCTGCACCTGCAGAAGAAAAAACGGAGTTTGATGTCGTTTTGGCAAACGCAGGTACTGAAAAGATCAAAGTAATTAAAGAAGTTCGTGCGATTACAGGCTTAGGCCTTGCTGAAGCAAAAGCTTTGGTGGAAGGTGCCCCTAAAGCCGTTAAAGAAGGCGTTAGTAAGAAAGACGCAGAAGAAATGAAAGCGAAGCTGGAAGCGGCGGGTGCAAAAGTTGAATTAAAGTAATTGGTCGTTACGTTATTTTTATCAACAACAAGAATCGATTGAGAGAATCATTCTTGTAGGATTTTTATTTATGTCAGAGCGTATCAAGTCGGAGCGTATCAATTTTGGAAAATTAAAAGAGGTGATTCAACCCTTGGATTTCTTAGGGTTGCAATTCAATTCTTATCAAGAGTTTTTGCAGCAAGATGTTGAACCCGATGCCCGCAAAAAAATCGGATTAGAGGCTGTTTTCAAAGATTTTTTCCCGATTGAAAGCTATGATAATAAGTGTCGGTTAGAGTATGTTTCCTATCGATTGGGAGAACCAAAACTATCGGATTACGAGTGTATCCAGAACGGACTTACTTACGGAGTCGGTTTATATGTAACCTTCTGCTTGAAAACCGAAGGGAACGTACAGGAGGAGGAAATTTACATGGGTGAATTGCCCATGATGACTTCTCGCGCTTCTTTTGTGATCAATGGTGCAGAACGCGTGGTGGTAAGTCAGCTGCATCGTTCGCCGGGAATTTGCTTCGAACAAGAGCGTCATTTTACCGGAAAGTGGTTGCAGTCATTCCGAATTATTCCCGATCGTGGTACATGGGTTGAGGTGCAATTTGATCCAAGCGATTTGCTTTACGTGTATTTAGACCGTCGTCGCCGTCGTTATCGATTCTTAGTAACCACCTTTTTGCGTGCTTTGGGCTTTGGTACCAATGAGGATCTTTTAAAGTTATTTTATAAACCAACAAAGGTGCGTGTTTCGGCATTGTTGAAGCAAAATGATGTCACCAATTTGGTTTTAACGGAAGATATTTTGGATGTATCAAAAGGTTTGGTACTGGCTCGTTCACTCGATCCAGTTACGAAAACGCTTTTGAAGGCAATTCAACAATCGAAAATCGATACCGTTTCGGTTGTGGATGCAAGTTTTGATAAGGGTACGATTATTCATTGTTTGAAAAAAGATACCACTTCGTCAACAGAAGAAGGTTTGAACGAAATTTTTAGAATTTTTCATCCAGGGGAATCCTTGACTTCGCAGAATGCGCGGTTGTTTTTCCAAAATTTGTTTTTCGATAAAAAGCAGTATGATTTAACATCGGTGGGTCGTTTGCGGTTAAATGAAAAATTAGGGGTCAATTATCCGCTTTCGCAAGGTTTGCTGCAAGCGGATGATGTGGTGGAAGCAACGCGTAGTTTGTGTAAAATACGGCAAGGAGAGGGAAGCGTTGATGACATTGATTTCTTAGGAAGTCGCCGGGTACGTTTGGTGGGAGAATTGGTGGCTAATCAGTGCCGTTTTGGATTATCCCGCATGGGACGCATCGTGCGAGAACGTATGTCGCAATTCAATCAAGTCGAGGAAGGTTCTTTGCAACATTTGCTCAGTTCTCATGTGATGATTACTTCGGTGGTTGATTTCTTTGCACGCAGTCAACTTTCTCAGTTGGCGGATCAAATCAATCCGTTATCGGAAGTAACGCACAAGCGCCGTTTGTCGGCTTTAGGACCGGGTGGGTTGGATCGCGAACGAGCCGGATTAGAAGTACGCGACGTGCATGTTTCGCATTATGGGCGTATTTGTCCAATTGAAACGCCGGAAGGTGCCAATATTGGTTTAATTAATTCGCTTACGATGTATGCGCGGGTGAATGAATTTGGTTTTATTGAAACCCCTTATCGGTTAGTTCGCAACAAGGTAGTTACTGATGAAGTGCATTACTTAACGGCAGAACAGGAAAAAACGGAGGTCGTTGCACAAGCAAATTCTACGATCGATGCAAAAGGTCGGTTAGTGGGAACCGTGATCGCTCGAAAGCAATTTGAAGTTTGCGAAGTAAATCCAGAAGAGGTGACGTATGTAGAAGTTTCTCCTAAACAAGTGATTTCCGTGGCAGCAGGATTAATTCCATTTTTGGAGCACGATGATGCAAGTCGTGCCTTGATGGGTTCGAACATGTTGCGTCAAGCGGTACCCTTATTACGACCTCAAGCGCCGTTAGTGGGGACAGGATTGGAAGAAAAGGTTGCCAAAGACTCACGCGCATTAATTTTTGCAAAAGCAGATGGGAAAGTCGCTTCGGTGACTGGTTCGCAAATTGTCGTAACAGCCGATGGTTCTTTACCCATTAAAAAACCTAAACTGAAAACCGATGCCAAAAAGAATCTTTACGTGTATCCATTGCGAAAGTTTGCTCGCTCCAATGCAGCAACTTGTTTCAACGGAAAAGCATTGGTATCGGTTGGAGATAACGTAAAAGCAGGGCAAGTATTGGCGGATGGTGGAGCAACCGATCAGGGGGAAATTGCTTTAGGAAGCAATGTTTTGGTGGCTTACATGCCGTGGCATGGCTACAATTACGAAGATGCGGTCATCTTAAGTGAACGAATAGTGAAAGAGGATGTTTTTACTTCCATTCATATTGAAGAATACGAAATTGTTGCAAACGATACAAAATTAGGAATGGAGGAAATTACCTGCGATATTCCGAATGTCGGGAAGGCAGCGTTGAAAAACTTGGATCGCAGGGGAATTATTTGTATCGGTTCTGAAGTACATCCGGGAGATATTTTAGTTGGTAAAATTACCCCAAAAGGCGAAACAGAATTATCGCCAGAAGAAAAATTGCTTCGTGCCATTTTCGGTGAAAAAGCGTCGGATGTAAAGAATTCTTCCTTAATCGCTCCATCAGGTTGTGCGGGATATGTGATGGATGTTCAAGTGAACGCGCAAGGTACCAGTAAAACGGATGATGTGGCTATCGATCGTCGTCGTCAGGAGAAAAAAATGGCGGAAGAGTATCGAGTGGCAAAAGAGAAATTGCGAGAATCGTTAACGGAAGCGCTATCGAATGTTTTGTTAGGCGAAAAAATTCCATTGAATGTGGTTCATGTAGAAACGGGTGAGGTAATTGTTCCAGCGAATCGAAAAATTACCAAAACTTCTTTGCGTTCTCTGGCGTTTCATTACGATGAAATCCAAATCGAACAATCGCCCATCAAGCTAAAAATTGTAGAAATTATTGCTCCTTTTTTGGCTCAATTCGAGATGCTGGAAAAAGAGCATCAAGAAAAAATAAGGCAATTGGACGAAGAAAAGGAAGATACGGGTGTGATTAAAAGCGTTCGCGTGATGATTGCGGTCAAACGCAAAATTAAGGTTGGGGATAAAATGGCTGGTCGTCATGGAAACAAAGGGGTTGTTTCATGCATTGTTCCGGTAGAAGATATGCCTTTTTTGGAAGATGGTACGCCGGTTGATATTATTTTGAATCCATTGGGCGTCCCGGCTCGTATGAATATTGGGCAAATTTTAGAGACGCATTTCGGATGGGCGTGCAAAGTATTGGGGGTAAAAATTGCAACGCCAGTGTTTGACGGTGCTTCTCAATTGTCCATTAAGGAGTTTTTGAAAAAAGCTAAGTTGCCCGAAAATGGAAAAGTAACGTTATATGATGGATGTACAGGGGAACCCTTCCATCAAACAGTAACCATTGGATATACCTACATGATGAAATTGAATCATTTGGTGGATAATAAAGTTCACGCGCGTGCGACAGGCCCTTACAGTTTGATTACGCAACAGCCGTTAGGCGGTAAAGCGCAATTTGGTGGTCAACGTTTTGGAGAAATGGAAGTGTGGGCGCTTGAATCGTATGGAGCTGCTTATTCGTTGCAAGAAATGTTAACCGTGAAATCAGATGATGTGCAAGGGCGTACGCGGATGTATGAGTCGATTGTAAAAGGTAATTGTTCGTTACAAGCAGGGATTCCGCAATCGTTTAATGTATTAGTGAAAGAAATTCAAGGGTTAGGGTTGGATCTTCAATTGAATACGAAAGCAGCGAAAGTCGCAGAAAACGAATATGTAGAGGAATAATTTATGTTAAAAGATACTATTTTGGGATTCGAACAAGAGCCCGCTTTTGATTGGGTTCGGATTGCGATTGCCTCACCCGATACGATTCGGTCATGGTCGAAAGGGGAAGTAAAAACTCCTGAAACCATTAATTATCGTACCTACAAGCCGGAGATGGATGGCTTGTTTTGTCAGAGAATTTTTGGGCCCGTTGCCGATTATGAATGTGCCTGTGGAAAATACAAGCGTATTAAATATCGCGGTGTTGTTTGTGATCGTTGTGGAACAGAAGTGACGCTTTCTCGTGTTCGTCGAGAGTGGATGGGTTGTATTGAATTAGCGGTTCCTGTTGCCCATATTTGGTTTTTAAAAAGTGTACCCAGCCGTTTTAGCTTACTGCTGAATATGACAATGCGAGATTTGGAGCATGTGATTTATTATGAAAGCTACGTGGTATTGGATCCCAAGGAAAGTCCTTTAGAGAAGAAGCAATTGCTATCGGAGCAAGAATATCAATCGTTGCAGGAAGAGTTGGGAGAAGATGCTTTTGTTGCAAAAATGGGTGCAGAAGCCATTCGAGAATTATTGCATGAATTAAACCTGCAAGAGGAGGTCGCAGAGATGCAGATGCAAATTGCGATGGATGCTTCTAAACAATTAAAGCGAAAGTTGGCAAAACGTCTTCAATTGATGAATAGTATGATTCAAGCAAAAATTTTGCCAGAGTGGATGGTTTTGCAGGTTTTACCGGTCATTCCTCCGGATTTACGTCCGTTGGTTCCTTTGGATAGCGGCCGTTTTGCAACCAGTGATTTGAATGACTTGTATCGACGAGTGATTAGTCGCAATAATCGTTTGAAAAACTTACTTAAGTTACAAACACCAGATATTATTATTCACAATGAAAAGCGTATGCTTCAAGAAGCAGTCGATGCATTGTTTGATAATGGTTGTCATGGAACACGAGCGGTATTGGGTTCTAATGGTCGACCTTTAAAGTCGTTAAGTGAGTCGTTAAAAGGGAAACAGGGTCGTTTCCGTCAAAATTTATTAGGGAAACGAGTCGATTATAGCGGCCGTACTGTGATTGTGGTAGGGCCGGAATTGAAGATTCATCAATGTGGTTTGCCGAAACAAATGGCCTTGGTGCTTTTTGAGCCATTTATTATTCAGCGTTTGAGAGAATTAGGTTTTGCATACACTGTACGTTCGGCTCGCAAAATGATTGAAGTGAAAGCACCGGAAGTGTGGGATGTGCTACAAGAAGTGGTTGAAGGGCACCCGGTGCTTTTAAATCGTGCCCCAACGTTGCACCGATTATCCATTCAAGCTTTTGAGCCGGTTTTAATTGAAGGTGGTGCGATTCGCTTACACCCATTGGTGTGTGCAGGTTTTAACGCGGATTTTGATGGAGATCAAATGGCAATCCATGTTCCTTTATCGACAGAAGCCATTTTGGAGGCGCGATTGTTGATGCTTTCGCCGCATAATTTGTTTTCTCCTTCCAGCGGTAAGCCGATTATGATCCCTACGCATGAGATGGTGTTGGGTATTTATGCATTAACGGTTGCATCAAAGCCACAGCCGAGCAAAGAGCAGCGTGTCCCAATTGTTTTGGATGAAAAAGAGGCTTTACGAATGCAAAGTGAAGGTATTGTATCGTTGGAGGATTGGGTGGATCTATACAATCCGGATTTTCAACGAGAAACATGCTTTGGCATTTCTTTTGAGAAGTATATTCGTACAACTATAGGGCGTATTTTGTTTCATTCCGTTTGGCCAAAAGAAATGGGATTTGTGAATGGAGTTGTGGATAAAGATAAACTTTCTGATTTGATCAATACGGCATATCATTTTGCTTCATCGGAAGAATTTGTAAAGGTATTAGATGCGTTAAAGTATCTTGGTTTTACAGTGGCTGAACAAATGGGGATTTCGGTTGGAATGGATGATATTGTTGTTCCGAACGATAAATCGTCGGTTATTGAAAAGAACCGTAAAAAAGTTCAAGAAATCGAAATGCAATTCCGACAAGGAATCATTACAGACCATGAGCGTTATAATAAAGTCATTTCGGTGTGGACGAACACAACGGAGGAAGTTGCAAACCTCTCTTTTGAAAAATTGGAGCAGAAAAAGGAAGGTGGTTTAAATCCCGTATTTATGATGATGGATTCCGGTGCTCGTGGGAATAAGCAACAAATTCGTCAGTTGTGTGGCATGCGCGGTTTGATGGCAAAACCTTCCGGTGAAATTATCGAGCAGCCGATTATATCTTCTTTCCGTGATGGATTAAGTGTTTTGGAGTATTTTAATTCTACGCACGGTGGTCGTAAGGGTATGGCAGATACCGCGTTAAAGACGGCAGATGCAGGTTACTTAACTCGTAAATTATGTGATGTTGCAATGGATTGCGTGATCAAAGATTCGAAAAAAGAAATCGATTACTCAAAAGGTATTTGTAAAGAAGCAATTTACGATGGTGATGATGAAGTTGTGAAATTATCGGAACGGATTGTGGGGCGTTGTAGTTGCGAAGATGTGGTTCATCCAACGGATCCAGAAAAAATTTTGATTCATCAAGGGGATTTAATTACGGAAGCACAAGCTCAGCAGGTAGAAGAATGGGGGATTCATATGGTAAGAATATTGTCTCCTTTTACGCACATGTGGAGAAATACAATCCCTGCAAGAGCTTACGGAGAAGATACCTCTACGCATCAGATGGTAACTGAGGGAACATCGGTTGGAATTTTAGCCGCACAATCAATCGGAGAACCGGGTACACAATTAACGCTTAAAACCTTCCATTCAGGAGGTGTTGCCAGTCAAGTATTACGAATGCCAGAATTTCGTGCGCAGCATGCGGGGAAGGTGAAATATGATGGTTTACGAGTTGTGATGACGCAAGAAGGTGCGATGGTTGCTTTGAATAAAACCGGTATCCTCCGTATTGTATCAGACAACGATCATCGTGAATTGGAATCGTATCGCATCCCGATCGGTTCGGTTCTTATGGTTGCGGATGGGGAACAAGTTCAAGCGGGAGTTCCAGTAGCGATGTGGGATGCAACGAAAGTTCCAATTTTATCGGAAAAAAGTGGGAAAGTCTGTTTTAAAGATATTTTGGAAGGAATTACGGTTTATCGATTGGCGAACGATGCGGGTGCTGGCATCATTATGGAGCACCAAGATGATTTAAATCCGTCGATTGAAATTGTCGATGCAAAAGGAAGTTTATTGGCGACTTATGCGATCCCTTCGGGTGCGCAAGTGATGGTCCAT
>JAGDCJ010000020.1 GCA_017958565.1 Opitutales bacterium | reverse complement strand
GTTCAAAACGTCGCGAGACAGTTTGGTCCTCTATCCACTGTGGGCGTAAGAAATTTGAGGAATTCTATCTCTAGTACGAGAGGACCGAGATAGACAAGCCTCTGGTGATCCGATTATCGTGTCAACGGTAGAGTCGGGTAGCTAAGCTTGGTTCGGATAAGCGCTGAAAGCATCTAAGCGCCAAGCCAGTTCCAAGATAAGATTTCCCAAGCGCAAGCTTGTAAGGATCCCGGAAGATAACCGGGTTGATAGGGTGGGAATGTAAGTACGGTGACGTATTGAGTTAACCACTACTAAAGATCTGAGTGAATTTATGTTCTTATTTCAGCGATGTCGGTTTTCTGCAGTATTCATTGAATGATCAAAAAGTAAAATGGAAATTTTTGCTTTTCGATAAATTTCGAGGTGGTTTTCTGTTTTACGCTTGATACTTTGCCTGGTGATGATAAGCTTAGGGGAAGCACACGTTCTCATTCCGAACACGCTCGTTAAGCCCTAAGCTGCTGATGGTAGTGCTGTGTACTGCAGTGTGAGAGTAGGTGATTGCCAGGCTTTTTATTTGTTTTAAAAATTATTTATCTGAAAACTTGGTTTTCAAAAATGTTGCGTACAATTTATAACAACCGCAATCGTCCTCATTTTTTAACGCAAGAGGATATTGATGAAAGAAATCTTTTCTCGATTGTCTAAGCGGATTTCGATTGGAACCAATGTAAATGGCAATCGAATGTTATTGTAAAGTGTTTTCAAAAGCTTCGTACCTACAGCATCTTGTTTGTTCGACAATTTCATCGTATTCTTACTAAGAAAACTTTTATGGTTCGCAAGTAATTTTTTGGTGCTTGGAAAGGGACTTGAACCCTTAAGCCTTGCGGCACCAGATCCTAAATCTGGCGTGTTTGCCAATTTCACCACCCAAGCAAAATTTTTCTATTCTTATAGAAACGATTTTTGCAAAAAAGAACAACGTTTTTTGCATGGGAAAAAATGGAGGAAGAATTTTTTATAAAACTTTCTTGACGAAGGAAAAAGAATCGATTTTATGCAAGATAAACGTTGGTGCAAGAAAGCAGGGATGACAAAAGGTTTTTCATTAAAAGATACATTGAATTTGCCCAAAACGGCGTTTCCGATACAGGCACAATTGGTTAAGCGAGAACCGGAACGTTTGCAACATTGGGAGAAAGCGCATCTTTATGAAGCGATACAGAAAAAACATGCACAACAGCCGCGTTTTTTGCTACATGATGGCCCTCCGTTTACCAATGGAGATGTTCATATTGGAACGGCACTGAATAAAATCTTAAAAGATATTATTTTGCGTTATAAGAGTATGTGCGGGTTTTCAACGCCTTACCTACCGGGGTGGGATTGCCATGGGTTGCCGATTGAACATAAAGTGGCCAAAGAGCAGCCTGAATTGTTGAAAAATCCGGTTGCGATGCGAAAAGCATGCGCACAATTTTCGGATCATTTTATTCAGCATCAAGAAGGTCAGTTTCGTCGACTGGGAATTTTAGCGGATTGGGAGCATGCGTATCAAACGAAAAATCCGGCTTATGAAGCGCATGTTTTACGAATCTTTGCGAAATTTGTGCGTGACAATCGGGTGTACCGTAGCAAAAAGCCGGTTTATTGGTCCATTCCGTGTAAAACCGCTTTGGCAGAGGCGGAAATTGAGTACAAAGAGGTAACGAGCACCAGTATTTGGGTAAAATTTCGTGTGGTCCATCCAGAAGCGCATGGTTTACATGCAAATACTTTCGTGGTGATTTGGACAACCACGCCTTGGACCATGCCGGCCAATCGTGCGATTGCGGTTTCTCCTCATTTGTCCTATATTGCGTTAAAAGGGGAAAATGAAACCTATTTGGTCGCAGAAGCATTAGCAAAAAAATTTATTCAGGACTGTTCTTTAACCTCTGTTGCGCGCGGTAACATGTTTTCCGGAAAGCAATTGGAGGGTATGAAAACGCAGCATCCGTTTTTGCATCGAGAAAGTCCGGTAGTTTGTGCAGATTATGTGACGACCGATGCGGGTACAGGATGCGTTCATACGGCTCCTGGTCATGGAATGGATGACTATTTAACAGGATTAAAGTACCATTTAGAGGTTGCTTGCCCTGTGGATGACCAAGGATGTTTGATGGCAGAAGATGGAATGCCGACGGAATTGGTTGGCAAGCCGATTTGGACGTATCAAGGGAATTCTCCAGCGAATGAAGCAGTGATTGCGCTTTTAAAGGCGAAAGATGCGTTATTGCAAGTGGCGCCCTATGTGCATGCTTACCCGCATTGTTGGCGGTCTAAATCTCCCGTGATCGCGCGCGCGCTTCCGCAGTGGTTTATTGATTTAAAAGTTTTGAAAGAAAAGGCAAAAGCAGCGATTGAGCAAGTGCAATGGTTGCCAGATTGGGGGAAAAATCGCATTTTGGGTTCGGTGGACGCTCGTCCGGATTGGTGTATCAGCCGGCAACGCACCTGGGGTATTCCGATCCCGGCGTTTTTTAATGAGCAAGGGCAAGGTTTGTTGGATGCAGCGATGATTGAAGCGTTGGCGAACAAAATTGAGCGCTATGGGACGCAATGGTGGTTTGAAAACGACGAAAAAACGTTGTTAGAGGGAATTCCTTTGCCGAGCTCTTGGCAAGGGACCTTGCGAAAGAGTACCGATACGTTGGATGTGTGGATTGATTCTGGATGTAGCCATGCAGCGGTATTGGCAGCGAGAGGTTGGGCGCCTGCGGATTTATATTTAGAAGGAAGCGATCAGCATCGCGGATGGTTCCAATCCTCTTTGTTAACGGCATTGGCGATGGGAGATCGGGCTCCTTATCGAACGGTTTTGACGCATGGTTTTTTTGTCGATGAAGATCGTCGAAAAATTTCCAAAAGTTCGGCCGATCCTTCGAAGCCGCAAACGGCTGATGCGTACGTTGCGAAATACGGAGCGGATATTTTGCGCTTATGGATTGCTTCGGAAGATTATCGCAATGATATTCCTGTATCTGAAACCATTTTGCAGCATGTGATTGCAACATACCGTACCTTGCGGAATACGCTGCGGTTCCAATTAGGGAATTTGTATGATTTCCATCCAAGCCAAGATTGCGTTTCGTATGAGAGAATGATGGCGTTGGATCGCTGGGCGTTGTCCGAAACCAACGCGTTTTTGGCAGAAGTGATGCCGGCGTATGAATCGTACGATTTCCATAAAGTGTACCAATCGATCAATCGTTTTTGTACGTTAACGCTATCCGCACGTTACCATGATATTTTGAAAGATCGACTGTACACCTTGTGTGCGGATGGATGGGAACGGCGTTCGGCGCAAACAGCGCTGTTTGAAATTTGCCGAATCTTGCTCAAGGTGATGGCGCCAATTTTAACGTTTACAGCTGATGAAGCCTGGGGGTACTTATGGGGAAATTCGGATTTTGGGTATGAGCATTCCATTCATTTGGAAGATTTCCCAACGGTAAATCCGCAGTGGGAAGATCCGCAATTGGCGAAAGAATTTTCGGAATTGTTTCACCTTCGAGAAAAAGTGCAGGTGGAATTGGAAAAAGCACGTCAGCAAAAAGAGATCGGTCAATCGCTGGATGCGCAGGTAAAAATCGTGGTTGGATCTCAGCATCCGCAATATGCTTTGATCAAGAAATACCAGGAAAATTTACCCGAATACTGGATTGTTTCCGTGGTTCATGTAAAAGAGATCCAAGGAGATTCGTGCGAAATTGCGGTGCAGCATGCGGATGGGGTGCGTTGCCCGCGTACCTGGCGATGGGTCGATCGGTTAGTCGAAGTCGCAGGATTTGGAGCGGTTTCTGAACGATGTGCAGATGTATTGCAATCTTGGAAACCAAGATGATCATGGGAAGGTGGGTTTAGATGAAAACAGGAGGAAAGAAAATGGTTGGGGAAACTGGTCACATTTCATCAAAAGGACCGAAGCCCTCGTTGGATAAGAATCGTTCGTCTTTCCCTACGGGGAAAAAAGTAGATAATTCCTTTCAGAAAAAGGGAAAAAAGCAAGAAAAATTATCCTCTTCACCATTGGTTACGCAGGCGGTCTCTGTTTCTTCGAAGCAGGTGCGCGCTGCTTCCATTGCGGATATTTTAGGGAGGACACCGTCTTCTGCAACGAAGCAAGCTGTGAAACTTCCCGAGAAATGGAAAGAATCTTATCGCAAATTGCTACGTTTGCGAACGTTATTGATGGATCCTACTGTTTCACGGGAAAAGGGCGATGAGGAATTGTTAGAATTTGTTTCGGATCGGGAAAAAGTATTGGCCGATATTGAAGCAGCGATCGATCGCATCGTGGAAGGAACGTACGGTGTTTGTGAAATCACGCACAAACCGATTGAACCAAATCGGTTGCGTTTGATGCCTTATGTTCGGTATTCGTTGGAAGGGCAGCAGCAGGTGGAAGCACAGGAAGCGTATCAGCAAAACGCGTATGATTCGGAGCCGTTTTCGGAGGATAAAGAAGAAGGCTTATATTCGGCTGATGGCTTAACTGATTTGGATGAATAGAAACCTTTGTCGTTTTTTACAGATTTTTTTTCTTGTCGTTGCAGTCGATCAAGTCACCAAAGCATGGGTGATGTTGTTTCATCCCGATCAAGTTTCGATCATTCCCCATTTTTTTTCAGTAACGTTTACAACGAATACCGGTAGTATTTGGGGAATTGGGTGCCATTATACCCCATTTTTCGCATACGCTGGGATTGTCGTTGGGATGGTTTTTGTCCTTTTTTTTCAGCAATGGATCCAACGGTATCCGGTCGGAAGCGGTGCGCTGTTAGGTGGGATTGTGAGCAATACGTTGGACCGTTTGATCCGTGGGTACGTAGTTGATTTTTTAGACTTTTATATCCAAGCATGGCATTGGCCTTGCTTTAATATAGCTGATCTTGCGATTACCACCACATGTTGTTGGTGGATCTTGTGCAAAAAGTAAGGATTTTTCTTCCATCCGATCAAATTTTTATGTCTTCCTCCTCTTCTCCTTCTTCTTCGTATGTGAAGAATTCAGGCGTAACGGTAAAGGCAAGCAATTCTCCGTCGATTTCACCCGGCTGGCAATAGCTTATGAGTTCTACAAACATGGAATAATCTAGAAACTTTCCTTGGATGGAACTGATTCGTTGCGGTATATACTCTTGGTTTAAGAGGGATGTCACCAGGGTTACCTCAAATTCTACCTTGTTTGGGTCATCCAAGGCGTACCCTCTTTCGATCAGGGCCATGCGTAATCCAATCTCTTGCTGGAGCGGTTTTAAGGGTTCTTTGCACAAGGTAACGCTTTCTTTCGATAAAGGGTTCGTTGCATGCCAAAGGTCGTGTTCTTGTGTGGTTATTTGGGGAACATGAGGATCGAAAGGCCTGCTGAGGTTGAAAGAGAATAAAGTTTTTGTGTTTTCCGTTTTATCTTCGGTCTTTATGCCATAGTGATGATCCCCAAGAATGCGTGTTTTTAGATCAGGGGCTACCGATTCAGTTGTCAACGTGTGATGAATGATTTCTTCGTCGATGCGGTATTGGTAATCGATCGTTAAATTTTTTAAATCCCAATATAAATGCGAGTAGAGGGAGATGGGCATGATGAACGTGGATGGATTCTCTTTTTCTTCTGGGCGCAGGGTTACTGAAGGAGAAGAACCGATGTTATTGACGAACGTACGGAATGGTTTCATAGGGTTGGTTTCGGAAGAAAATCTTTGAGGTTAAGAGCAAGGGATCCAGACTTCTTTGAGTTGGCCATTTTCGACGATCGCAAATTTTTTTAGGGTAATTTCGGTTTGTTCTGGCAACTCGCTAGCATTGAGGACAATTTTTTTGTTTTTGTCGCGGATGGTGAGCTGCTTGCAATGCCCGCGGTCGATCATAGAATTAACTACTGGAGTCATGTGCGGAAAATACGTTTTGGTACTTCCGGAGCGTTGATTCGCAAAACGAGCATGGGTATCTTCTGTAATCGTGCGCGTTCGATGTTGATGCATGAGTTGGCAGAGGTCGTTCGGCCCTAATTGTTTGGGGGCGCCGAATTTAAGCTGCACGGTTCCAGAATCCAAGTACAGACGTTCTTCTTGTACCGGAAGATGTACGGTTTCCCAAGCAGGATCGCCGCCTGAGAACGAAAGCGATTTGCCCATGAAGGAATGCGATAACTCTTCGCGTTCGAAGCGCAATTGTCCCTCGTAACGCAAGCACGCGGTTGCATCGTAGATAATTTTTGCCAAATTTTGTGGAGGTTTTGCTCCTTCGCGCGTAAAGACCGGTTTTTGGTAGGTTTGAGAAGCCGCATCGGTTGCGCACAATTTGATCGAAAAATTACGATTTTCGATCGTGGCATCGGGGGTTTTGTAGCTAATATTCGCGGTGATGGTTTCGTATTCCGCACGGCATCCCATCCATGGTGCGATAGCGCCTTTGATCAATTCTCTGGGAAGCGAGATAGAGCGTTGGAGATCCGTAATGTGGATATCTTGAGCATCTTTTAAGCAAGGGAAGTGTTGCTTCCACCAATCCGGAGAGTCTAACTCAATCGGTTGGGTTTGAACGTACTGCTCTTGGACGTGTGTGTGTGCTCCTTCTAATTCAATCGTGAGAACCAGCGCATTCAATCCTTCGCCGGCGGTTTTGTTGGGGTAAGCGTCTACGGTAATGGTTTTCCAACTTTCGCCATCGAGTGAGTGAGAATGCTCGTATTTTAAGACCACCGCTTTTACTTGCAAATCGCTGCGTGGGACCATCGAAAATTGCGAACATTGGGAGAGGGGCAAGGAAATCGTTTGCAGTTGGGCAGCGCGGGCGATGTGCAACGTTGGTTGCGGAGTGGTGTAATCAAACCAAAGAACCGCATCCGGCGTCCATCGTAGCAATTTCAAAATGGCTTCGCTGCAGCTGCAATCTCGGATGGTTTCGCAGGGAAATGAAAAATCGAAGCCGGAAATGTTTCCGCATGCGATGGGTGCACCGTGCGTTTGCGCGTAACGCAAAATATCTTGCAAGCATTGATGCGCAGACGTAGGGTTGCCCGATTGATCCTGTCCTAAGAGGCAAAGGCTGCGATAAACGGTTTCCGTTCCACCTGCATTATCTTTGAAATATTCCCAGGGTTGTTGGAATACCAAGTGTTCCAGGTACCAAGCGGGTCCCGAAACGTGGTAGGTCGATAATTCTTTATCGGCAGTGTAGGAACAAGGGGTTTGCGTGATGCGTCCCCAAAACCATCGTGTTTCATTTTGAAAAATTTCGATGATGGCTTCGCAAACGAAAGGTGGTGCGGAAGCGTCGGTTTGAAACGTCAAGGTATCGGTTCCTTGATTCAACACGTGCCGTTCGACATGAAAAATTCCCCATTCAGCCAACGATTTTTTTTCGATGGGTTGTCCGGGAGCTTGATAGGCTAACGTCCAGGCCATATGCTCAATGTCGCGTGTTTTTTAGTTGTTCCTCTAGCTCGGCTAAGCGGCATTCTAAATCCGCTATGCGATTGATCTGCTCGTCGTAAGCATCGCGCAATTCGTTGTAATTGCGATGCTCGTGAGTGAGAATTTCATCAAGATGATTGATTGACATGTAGTTTTCCTCCATAGATTTCATAAAGAGTGTGGGATGCGTTTCCCTTGTAAGCTGTTTGAATGGAAACCAACGTTGCCGATTCTAAGATCAGCGATCGATGGGCGGGATCTTCCAATTGCAGCAGTAATTCTCCATGCGCATTGGTAATTGTGCTCGCGTGAATCAGCATGTAATTCATGGCATCCGATTGGCTTTCGTGCAAACGGCCGACTTCAAAGGTGAGTTTGATTTGTAAATTTCCGCGATCGTACGTTTGCACTGATGACGCGCGAATTGCTCGTACCGATTGAAGCGTCCGTTGTGCGGAAATGGTCAGATGGATGGGGTCTTCGTGGTCCGCAGATCCTCCTGCGAGGATGTGTTCTTGGGAAGAAGTTTTTAAAATAATTTTCATGAACGATGAATATCAAGGTTCGTGGTGATGAAGTTCATTTGTATGGCGTATGCGTTCGGAATCTCGAGCCACTTTAAAGGTTCTTTTTTGACGAATCCGAAATGGCAGGTACAAATTTTTTCAATGCAGACGTCTTTTTCGGTTATGCAAAAGCTGGCGATTTCCACCCAATCGATAAAGTCCTCTTTGCTTGCGTGATGTAACGACTGGATTAGAGCGCAGTGTAGCGATAACGTTGCCCAGCAAGCGATTGGCAACTCTAGGGTTTGTACCGGAAAAGGCAGCGAAACAAATAAGACGAAGGGTTGCGCTTGAGCCGCTTGCAACGCGATGTATTCGTCGGATGAAAAAGCATCGCTGGCGGCAATGGTCATCGCGGATTTTAATTCGGATTGTTGCAAATTTTCTATCAATTTGGTCCGAATTTGTCGCAAAATTGGCTTCATTTAATATCCTTTTAAGGTCGATTGTTGCGCTTCTCGTTGGCGGTACCGTACGGCTTCTATGCGCGGCTGGCATTTCGGATTGATTTGCTCGGTCAATTTTTTGCAAAACTGATCCAGCATTTCGTGTGCTTGTTTGATGTTACGGATTTGATCGTCGGTTAGCTTTGTGTTGAGTACACGCGGGTATATCGCTTCGATGATCAAATAGCAGGCGATGGTTTTGCAAGCCAATGGGATATGATTCGGTTGGATAGGGTTCGGATGTAAGGAACTTGGAACGCGGCTTTGAATATAGGCGCAAATGTCGTTGAGGATGTTAGCAAGGTGCTGTGTGCCTTCTTTTTTTTCCTGGCATTGATTCAGCAAATGAATTTGTTCTTGAATCAAGTAATCGACAACATGCTTTTCTTCCAAAAGGGCCCAAGGAATGGAGTTAGTAGGCATAGGACAATAGAGGTTTTAGGAGTTCGTGGAGAGAGGGAAGGAGACCCCTCTCTCGTGGATGTTTTTTATGCGGATTTTAATTTACCTTGTAGGATGTAGCCACTGGCGGTAACACTGATATCGCTGTAATATTCAATGGTAATATCGATGAATTTTGGGTGCGTTTCCACATAGACTTGGAATAAATTCCCGTCATCAAATGGAGTGACAAAGCGTGTGATTGCGGAAGATGCATCATCTTTCGGTAAGCCATTTTGAGCGAGGAAGACAAAAATTTCGTCGCCTTCCAATCCGCGGACATAAGGCTGGATCAGCTGAATGTCTTCGATCGATAGCAGTTTTGCTAACTCTCCGAGTGGTAAATTGATGGTATTTGCCCCCGCGTTGTTTTGCTGAGCACAACTAACATATCGAGTATACGAAACATTTTGGTGCATTACGATTCGGTTGGGAGAAAATCCGTAATCTTTCCAAGCGGTTAAAAGAAGATTCCGTAAATCCGCATCCGGTGATTTGTCTTTCTCCCAAGGGCCGATTTCGGTCAGTTGCTTTTTTGTGTTTTTCTGTGCTTTTTTGATCGTGTCGATATATGCTTGTATTGCGCGGCGATACTCATTCTCTAAAAGAAGTTTGACCATGGCGAATACGTGGCGTTCTTCACAATCTTTGACAAGATCATCGGAATCAACGCGTGTGGTTAAGCCTTTGTTGAGCGTTTTGGATTGCACTTTTTCTCCGACAGAATCGATGTATTTGAAGTTGCTTCCGGTGGAGCGAATATCATTAATGGGAGAAGAAAATAAATCGGTGTCTTTTCGGTGCTCAAAAAATCGCTTAACAAAGACGGTTGGAGCTATAAAGTTAAGCGGTTTTTCCATCTCTTTTAGGAGAGTGTTTGCGAACTGTGTTAATTCGTGCGAATAATCATTCGGATTGAGTTTGGTTTCTTGAGCTGTGTGGATTGTGGTCATAAAAAATGGGTTATTTGATGTTATGAGGAAGGTCCGTGATGGCTTCAATGTGCTCGCCTTTTTGGCCATCGCTTAAAGCTATACCAATGATATTAACACCATCGGAGCATTTTTTGCTAAAGCCTTCTTTATCGAAGCTGATCAATTCGCCTGCTTTGACAGCATCCGAGATGAGAATGCGTGCCGTTTGTCCGCTGTTCGCAATCGGTATAATGCATGCATAGGTTTTGTCATCCTGGGCAGTCACATCTTGCTTCACGATTCCGTAGGGAAGGTTTTTGGCAGAAGCGAGGACAGAGGATCCATCCTTATCAAAACCGACCAATTGTCCAGCTTTGTAAGTGCCTGATTTTACGCGCATTGAAAGCGTGTTTTTCGAATGACCAACGGCGTCTTCATTGGCCATGGTGATATAGTGTATTGTTTTCATAGGTTAAAAAAGTGTCTTAATCGGAAAAATTTTCGTTTGGTAAAGGTGGCGTTCCTTCCTCCGATACGGAAGGGATTGTTTCTTTTTTACAAGATGTTCTTTGAGTTGTTTTCGAACGAGATGGTAGGACCGAACGGTTTCGTTTCGTTGGTTTCGGTTGACCCATTCGTTTTGGTTTAGGGGTTTTCTTCCATTCTTCCAAAATCGGTGCCGGCTCAGAGGATGAGGGCAAGTTTTTTTCCTGGCGAAGAGCGTGCCAAGCTTCTGGGTAGCTTTCTCCTGTGATGCGCATTCTTTCTTGGACTTGTTTCCCGAAATTCAGAATGCGGTATTTTTCTTTGCGAGTTTGCGCACCATGCAGGTCGCTTGACAGTGGAGTCGTGTGTGATGGAAACGGAAGCGCTTCGGGCAAATTTTGGGTATAATTTTGCGAAGGAGTTTCCTTGGGTTTATCGGAAAAAACCGAGGATAACCATTTTTGCAACCGTTTCCAAATTCCTTTCCAGAAGGGAAGAAAGAGGGAAGGGTCGATCGGCCGTACCGGTAGATTGGGGTGTTGCGTAAGGCCTACCGACAGCAACGTTTCCGGGTGGTAGGTGTTTTGTTCTTTCGTTTTGCTTAATACCCATCGAGGAGATAGATAATAACCGCGATTTTTCTGAAGGAAACGATGGCCTGTCTTCGTCCATTTGATTTGGACCGAGATTCCATCTTGATCCGTGCGTATCCGTCTTACGTACCCGTAAACCTCTAAGTTGCAATGCCCGGTTTGGGTTTGGAAAAAAGGGTCATCGGGATGGCCCAAATAAACCGGGATTTTTTTCAATCGCAAAAGAAATCCGATCGTTTTGGTTTTTCGAACAAAGCGTTCTGCATCGTTGATCGATATCGTTTGTTGACCTTCCGGGTGTGGAAAGGTGCCGTAGGGAGAGAGTTGTAGCCAATGGTTCATAAAAAATTATCGTTGTAGGTGTCGTTGTATGGTGTCATTTTTGTTTTCTGGCGGATTGATGCCAAAATGTTCGCGAATATCATTGATACTCATGGGGACGCCCATTTCCCAAAGCGTGCGAAGGATCGCCAAATCGTTATTGAGGTTTTTGTTCAGCGATGGCTTCAATTTAAAGTACGCTTTCGGAAAATTGGTGCCGGTTAAGGTTTGTAAGACATACCGATCGACTTGCTCATTAAACGTATCGGAGATCATTTGAGCATCGCCGTCTCCCAATAAATCGCGTTCGGTTCGTTGATGGGTAACACCGGTTCCGTGTTCTTGGCTTAACGTGGTTAAGTCGGAACCGCGCCAAAGAGCAGACATGACGCGATCCATTCGTTCGATCAGCTTGGGATATGGAAGTTCGCCTTTCCCCGAAATATCAATCGCTTGAATATCCGTTCCGGCAGACATCAATGCATGAAATTCTGCGCCGAAATTTTGTACGGCTTCTCGCGCAATTTCCCATTCGGGTGAGCCAGGGCGTGCTTGTGTAATCCCTTTCACGCCGGGCATTCCGTTACGCTCGCAGTAAATGAGCCAATCGCGTAAGGAAAGGTGTTTGAATAGGTACGCAATCGAGCATGCTTCCATGAGCCCATCGCCGGTGGTGATAAGCCATTCATTTGGCTCTAAAGGGGTTTTGCAAGCATCGTCCGCAACAAAATGTAATCGTCCATCTATGTTTTCAAAAAAGAACAATGGGACAAAACGAAATTCGGCGGTTAGAAATTTTTCGCCATTTTGTTGAAAAGGGCGAAAAACGATTTCATGTACTGCATAACGTTTCCCGATGGCATTCATCATCTGACGGATCAAAAGGGGCAAGCCACCGCGTTCATTTTGGTCGTACGCATTGACACACGTAAGGTTATTGTAAAATTGCTCTAAAATAATTTTTTGCTGCATTGCTTCGGGGGAGTTTTCCGAAGTAACGATTTCCCAATCGCGCCTTTTAACATCTCCTACGCGTTTCGCAATGAGGCAGGGTAGTAAGTCATCGCGTCGTTCAATGGTCTCCCAAATTTGTACGGCCGGTTGTAATTTTCCCCTGTGAAAATCATCCAAATGGCGCATTAATCGAGGGAATGTGAGAGACGGAATCGGGTTCCAATGGAATCGGTCCGAACTTTTTTGTAGAAAAAAAGCGGTAAGGGCAGAATTTGTTTTCATAAATCTGTGTGTATTAGAAGTGGCAAAGGATCGCCAAGGGAACAAAACCGTTTCGGTCCCGTTTGACGAAGCATGGGTTCGGTGGAAGGAATAAGAGGGGTATATTTTTCATAAATTTTTAAAAACAGGAAGTTGGTTTTTGAAGGTGAAAGATTTCGGCGGCCATGGGGTGAGATGAGATACGTGAATCGGCATGCAACGCGAGCGCTAACGCCCAAAAGCGATCGGCATGCCCATGTACCGTGTGAGCAGCGGATAAGCGTGCTTCTTCATTCAGCCGAACGCTTAACAGGTCGGTTAACAGCGCTTCGTCGCGTGGAAGGCTGATATTGCGTTGCTCAATCTGCGATTTTAAAAAGTAGGCTAGATTTTCTTTCGTTCTTTGGGAAAAGGCGACTCCCTCGATGGCATACGAACCAAATTTGGTTTGTGCGCGTTCGAAAAATTGTTGTCCAATGCCGGTTTGATCGATGCAAGCGTGTTGTACATGAAATTGTTCGAACCATTGCTCAAACAGCGCTTCTTGCTCGTCAAATCGCGCATTTTTTAAACTTTTTATTTGTCGTATAAAGTATCGATCGTTCCATTTTTCAACCACCACAAAGGCGCTTAAGTCTTTCGTTCGTGCCAAATCGACTCCCATCAAAATGGTTCCGGAACCCCATTGTTGCCATTGGGTGTCGCGCGGATAAAAGCAGCTTTCGAGTGCTTCATAGGTTAAGAGCGAGGTGTCGTCTTCCATCGATTGACACATGTATTCCTGCAAAAAACTTTTTTCGCTTGCGCAGGAATTTTTGATAAAGTTGTAATAATCGCCAGCATCCATCATTTGACGCGGATCATCCGGCGGAAGTTTTGTTTTTAATTTTTCTAAAAATCCTTGCTCTAATGCATCGGAAAGGGTGACGCGATGCAGGGAAATTTTTTTGGGATTTCCACCGTTGCGCGCTTCTTCGATGAGACGATTGAAAAAATTGCGCTTACCGCGGTGGGTGGAAATTATTAACAATTGTCCACCCCAAGTGATACCGGGATATGCTACGTTGTATAATTCTTCCGGGTTTTGATGTAGGGCGAATTCATCCAGAATGCGCGATCCTCGTTTTCCGGCTTGAGCATTGATGTTTGAAGAAAGAATGGTGATCGTACTGCCGTTGTTCAATCGTATCATCGTGCGTAAATTAGCTTTTCTCCCAAGCAACTTTTCTTGGTAAGCTTGATGCAGGATGGAAGCGAAGGTTTTGCAGTCATTGAGAAACAGCTGCGCTTGCGGTAAATCGCGCGAACAAACATAGTAATGGCTTCGTGGGTGTAGGATAGCGTTGCGAAGCGTATCGTACGCCGTTGCCCAAGATAAGCCAATTTGCCGCGATTTTTCTATCAATTTGATGCGGGAACGATCTTGAATCCAACGCACTTGATAGGGTAAGAAAAATGACGTTGCTCTTTTACCGCTCATAGCATTTGCAGCTGTTCTTCAATTTCCTTTAAGAGGGTTTCGGATAAGGTCCAGGCTTCGCCGTCCGTGGCAGAGCCATTGATTTTTTGGCAAAGCGCGAAAAGTTGCCGGTAAGCTTGTAGCAACTTGTTGAGGATCGCAGTGAGTTCTTTGACGGCGGATAAGTCGGAGTCCGGCGCTTTCACGCACAATTGATCGAATAATTGTTCCCATAAGATCCCCATCGATTGTTCGGCTAAGCTCATCTGTTCGAGTAAAGAGGTGGCCTTTTTAGCACGTTGAATGCGTTCTAAATGCTCGTTAAAGGTAATAAGCGTTTCTTTCTCCATTGAGAAAATCAATTCCTTTGGTCGATAATTGGTACCGATGATGTTGCGGGCAGAGTTGGTTATAAACGCGATGGATGAAGCGCTTTTCGAGTAAATACGCCAGCTCTTTCTCCAGAAACCGACGATGGATCGGGAGTCCCGAAAGCAATAGTCCTAACTTGAGGGTTTTGATGGGTAAAGAATGCGGATAAGCAGCTTCTAATTGCATCAACAAGGCGTGTTGGGTGCATTCTCGTAAAAAGTCGTTGTGGATTTTCATAAAAAGATTACTGTTTGAGATCGACCAATGCACTGCCGAAGTACAAGCCGATGATGGCGGATACAAGATGTGTGTCGAGCGTCGTAATGACTAACCCTTTCAGTTGAATCCACTGCAGCTTCTCATACGCAGAAGAGAAAAACCAAAAGCCGTTCGAAGTTTGGAAATACCCAACGAAGATGGGTGTTTCGGGAGAAAAAACTGCGACCAATTTTGGCCAAATGATGACGAAAAATACCGCTGAGACGGCAATGATTCTTCGCGTGAGTTGCAAGCCCGAGGCTTTTCGCGCGCTAACGATGGTGTTTTCTCGTATGCTTGATTTACAAAGGCGCATCACTCGTTCGCGGTGGTGCGCCATCAAGAAGAAACTGAAGATGCGCATTCCACTGCCCAACAAGGAAGAACCTAAGAGCGAAACGAGCTCCAAAGGGATTGGAGCGGAAGTGATAGCGTTCATGCCTTGGAGTTTATCGAAAGCAATCGGTATTTTCAACGCTTAGATTGGCTATAACCCGCTCTGCTAGCTGTTTGTAGTAGATTCTGTTCGATTGGAAAACTTTTTTTGAAAAATTCAAAAAATATTTCAAAAAATTTTTAAAAAAATAAGTAAAAATAAAAATTTTGTAAGGGAAAACAAGAAAGAATATAGATGGAGAAAGTTTGTAGATTTTTAAGGGAAAGAGGGCTGTTTACGAACTCTCATCCGCTGTTGATTTCAGGATATGGACGAAAATTTCTTGCGGGATCGAAACGGAGCCAATTTGCTTCATGCGTTTTTTCCCTTCTTTTTGCTTTTCTAACAATTTTCGTTTGCGAGTAATGTCGCCGCCGTAGCATTTGGCGGTGACATCTTTGCGATAAGCGCTCAAGGTTTCGCGTGCAATGATCTTCCCACATACGCTGGCCTGAATGGGTACTTTAAACATTTGTCTTGGTAGCAACTTTTTGAGCCGTTCACATAAAAGGCGTCCTTGCGATACTGCTTTCGAACGATGAACGATGCTTGAAAACGCATCGACAGGTTCTCCGTTGACCAACAGATCCATTTTGACTAAATCAGAGGGCACATAATCGCTGAATTCATAGTCCATCGAGCCGTAGCCCTTAGTTAAGCTTTTGAGACGATCGTTGAAGTCGAGCAGAATTTCGTTCAACGGAAGCATGCATTTTAGTAAAATTCGTTGGTCATCGATGGTTTCGGTTTCTTCACAAAGGCCGCGTTTTTCACGAAGCAATTCGAGAATGCAACCAATGGAGGTATTGGAAATGTGAATTGAAGCGCGAATGGTCGGTTCTTCGATGGAACGAATGGAAGATGGTTCTGGCAACCGGAGCGGGTTATCGATGGTCATCATTGTTCCATCGGTTAAATGGACGTGGTAGACGACGCTTGGGTAGGTGGTGATGACATCTAAATCGTACTCGCGCCGCAGACGTTCTTGGATAATTTCCATATGCAATAATCCCAAGAAACCGCATCGGAAGCCAAAGCCAAGCGCCGTGGAACTTTCCGCTTGGAAGGTCAAGGAGGCATCGTTTAATTGCAATTTCAACAAGCCGTTTTTCAAGCGCTCATAGTCCGCTGTATCGACTGGGTACAGTCCGCTAAATACCATGGGCTTGATCTCTTTGTATCCCGGAAGCGGTTCCACAGCCGGATTTTGTGCAAGTGTCAGCGTATCCCCGATTTGAATTTCGGTAAGGGTCTTTAAATTGGTCAAAACGTATCCAACTTCCCCAACCGAAAGCTGTTTGGTTGGTTGCATGTGCGGGGTAAAGATCCCGACTTCTTTTGCTTGTGCTGCGGTGCCTTTTCGCATCATGAGGATCGCTTGCCCGTTTTTCAACGTTCCATTGAAAATTCGTACGTAACAAATAAGCCCTTTGTACGTATCGTAGGTAGCATCAAAAATGAGTGCTTGCAAAGGAGCGTTCGGGTTCCCGTGTGGAGGTGGAATGCGTTGTACCACCGCCTCTAATAGTTCTGGAACGCCATCCCCTGTTTTCCCGCTAACATTCAAGGTTTCATTGGAGGGAATCGCTAGCACATCTTCGAGCTGCTTTTGTACCTTTTCAACGTTCGAGCTCGGCAAATCAATTTTATTGAGAACGGGAATCAGGATCAGGTTGCTTTTCATGGCTAACAACGCGTTTGCAACCGTTTGTGCTTCGATCCCTTGCGAGGCATCCACTAGCAAAATAGCACCCTCGCAAGCAGCTAAGCTGCGGGATACTTCATAGGAAAAATCGACATGCCCAGGGGTATCAATCAGGTTAAAAAGGTAAGGGTGCCCTTGGTAGGTGTAATGCATTGTGACTGGGTGCGATTTGATGGTAATTCCTTTTTCGCGCTCTAAATCCATCGAATCGAGTAATTGTTCTTGCATCTTGCGCTTTTCAATGGTTTGTGTGCTTTCGAGCAATCGGTCGGACAGGGTGGTTTTCCCATGGTCCACGTGTGCAATAATGCAAAAATTTCGGATGGATGGATTTTTGACGAATGGCATTTCTTTTTCTCCCATACTATTCCTACAAAGAAAATACGCAACGCTTTTGCGCGTTGTTGAGAGAAGTTTACAAAAGCTCCGAAGGTTGTGTTTTACGAAAATAAACTGTCATTCGGTTCCGCAGCACTTTGTAGAATCCATGAAGGATCGATTCGTTTTGCAAGACCGGCAATCACGTTTCCACAGCCGCACTCGATTCCCCTATCAAACGAAAGAGTGCGGCAAAATCGCAGGCATTTTTCAAATTGAACCGTGGAAGTCAGCTGCCGGCCGAGTTCGGTGCGAATCAGTTCTGGATCGGAAAATGGTTGAGCGAGGGTGTCCGAAATCACGGAAATTTGTGGTGCATGAAAGGGGATTTTTTGTAAAAATTTTTCTAATTTTTCTCTCGCCGGCTGCATCCAACGTGAATGATAAGCCCCTGCAACTTTCAACGGAATAGCCATTTTAAACCCTCGTTCTTTCGCAATGGATGACAAGGTTTTTAAATGCGGAAGCGTTCCAGAAACAACGGTTTGCCCTGGGCAATTGCGGTTGGAAATATCGAGGTCTAATTCTTGGCATAGGTCAGTAATGGCTTCGTCGGTTCCTCCAATCAGCGCCGTCATTCCGGTAGGTTCTAAGGTGCAGGCTTCTTGCATCAAGCGTCCGCGTTCAGCAACAATTTGTAAGCCGGTTTCGAAATCCCAAACGCCTGCACAAGCAAGCGCGGTTAATTCTCCCAAACTAATGCCCGTTGCACCGACGAGAGGATGTTGGGTAAAAACGCCGTTTTGTTTGAAATGTTCTGCGATTGCGTAGCCAAGCACGAATAAAGCCGGTTGACATATGCGCGTTTCTTGTAACCTTTCTGGCGATCCATTCCAGCAAAGCTCGCTCAATTTTTGCGGGAAAAAAGGTTGTAGAATTTTATCAGCGGTATCGAAGACCTGTCGAACCGTTTTGCTTGCTTGATACCAAGTTTTCCCCATGCCAATGATTTGTGAACCTTGCCCGGGAAAAAATAAAAAGAGTTTCATACAAAAAGTTTTTTGAAAAATTTTATTCTGGAGAAGCAGCCAGGACGGTTTGAAGCCACGAACGAATCGATTTGATGACCTTGGGCTCCCTGCCAACCTGATGACCGACCCCTTTGAAACGGAGGTAGGTAATGTTTACACCGCTTTTTTTCGCTTGTTGGACAAAGGCATTGCTGGAACCAATGGCTGGATCTTGATCACCTGCAATGACGAGGTAAGGGGTTTTGAGTTTCGAAAAGTTCGTTTTGGGCCATCGAATGGCATCAGCATGGTACCGATAACTCATCCCCATCCAGGTCCGATTAGGAACGGGATTTTGCAACATTTCAGCCAGTATTTGATTACATTCCGCGCGCGTTGTCGGCCATCGCAAGTCTAGGCTTCCAGGACACCAGTCTGGTAATGTGCCGCGGAGGCGAAAATACCACGGAGCATGGTTGTGGAACGTTTCGCGCATGTTTTCCAAAAAATTCCAAACTTCTGTGGGCCAATTCCATCCATTCGCGCCCGAAGCATTGATCGTCGCAAGGGTTCGGTCGGCATACGCTTCCGTTAAGGCCGTTACTAAACGCCCTCCTTCTGATACGCCAAAAAAAATGAATTTCCTATTCCATCCTTTCGGTGGTTTTCGCAAAAGATGTGCAATGATTTGCTGATGATCATGTAAACGTTGGGTCCATGTGTAAAATTTCATGAAATGATCGCGCCGAAAATATCCCGGGTGTATCCAAGGATATTCCAATGTAACCCACCCGACGCCGATATCCGAAAAGTTTTTCCAAAAGTAATGATGAATCGGGTAAATGCAGGTTACTGTTTCCCTTGAAGTAGAGCCTGAACAAAAGATAACGATTGGAAAACTTTCACGCGTAGGTGTAGAAAAGTAATAGAGTATATTTCCTGTATGATCATTTGTTTTGCAATTGGAGCTATACCTATTGATTCCTTTGCAAAGTTTTCGAACCTGATCGGCAGGATAGGGCCCTTGGGGATCGAAAGGATGGAAGGAATACGTTGCGAAAAGAAGAGGGGAGAAAAGGATGACGCAAAATCCAATCAGTTTCTTTGAGTGCATACATAAATGATGGAATGCAGTCCGTCTTTTTTGGGTAAAAATTACAAATGGACAAACTGAGGGATTCCGTTTTCGAAGGCAACCGGAACTTCTCCTTGAATCAATGGTGTGGCGTATTTGACCATCGTATATTGCAAGGTCATGGTGTTGTGAGAAATCCAATCGCTTGGGAAAAATTTGATACCGGTGGCTAATTCCGATAAGGGTAACAATTGAATTTCGCAAGGATCGGTGTTTTTTCCATTGCGAACGAGAATGGTTGCTTTTCCGCTTTCGCCGCGAATCAGGGCTTGGATTGCTTCCGTCCCACACGCAATTGCCTCCCTTTGGTCTTGTTTCGAAAGGAAATGAGAAAGCGGTTGCAAGTGCAAATTACAAAAATTTACGCACGTCATGACGTTCAATTCCGATTGAACGAGCTGTTCCAAATAGAGGCCAACCGAACCCATTGCGTGGATATCGAGAGGATTTCCTTCCTCATTGATTAATGGCGAATGAGTCATGATTAAAACCGGCGAATGATGCTGCAGTTTGCTGTTCAAGATACGAATGAATTCCGTTGGATTAAACGGTTGTTCGGGCAAACAGACCAAGTAAGAGGATGTAGGTTCGTTGTTGTTTTTATCAGTATTTGCGGATAATAAAGCGGAGCCTGCCAGTACCCAACTGCTGATATGATCTTCTATTTCGCAAATTCCGACAGGGATCGATTCGCTTTTTAATACATGCTCGAAAGAAACCATCAAACTGTTCAGCCCTTTGATCATGCTACCGTACCCTAAACTATGGTCCGTCATCGGAATTTCATTGTTGTTGGATTGTGGAACGACCATAGCATTGAGCGCATATCCGGCTTTCTGAGCGACTTGCAATAATTGCTGTGTGTATTGGATGGATTTTTGATCACCGATAACAGCTAAGCAACGGATGTTGTTTTGCGAGAGAACAGACGCCATTTTTTGAAAATCTTTGTCGGATGGATGAAATTCGTCAGATTCATGCCCTAAAGCAGCGGGAGCTGTGAACAGCAAACGATTTGCTTTTTTTTGTGATAACGACGCTAAATCGGTAAAAGGCTGCGAAGAAATTCCTTCAAATCCATGATAACCGCCATAAATTTCCTTTATTTCTTCCTCGTGATTCAAGGCTTCCGTTAAGGCTCCATATAAAATGGAATTCCCCATGACACTAGGGGTACCCGATTGCAAAATAAGTAAGTTGCCCGACTCCATAATACCTTTATCTTGTGTGGATTTTGATGCGCTTTCAATAAAAAAATGCTTATAGGGAAACGTAACGATGAAACCACTTTCCATGTGATGCTGGCGCACCTTAAGGGAGTCGAACCCCTAACCCTCTGATCCGAAGTCAGATGCTCTATCCAATTGAGCTAAAGGTGCGTTGGAGAAAAGGTACCAATAAGGCGAGGTTGGAAGAAAAATCAAGCATCATGTTGCCATAAAAGTCATCCATCGTTTTCCATCGCCATTTGGCGCACCTTGAGGGAGTCGAACCCCCAACCTTCTGATCCGTAGTCAGATGCTCTATCCAATTGAGCTAAAGGTGCCCAGTTTTCCCTTTTAGTAGATGGAAGCAGGGTTGTTTTGTCAATGCGAATCCGTAAAATCTTGCTGAGGGTGTGAGCGATTTTTGGCAGGCAAAACAAAAGGGATGGAAAAGAAAAATTCTTGTCAGTTTTGAAGCGGGAATGGAGAATAAGCTGGTGGAGCCTTTTGTGACGTATGCAATTGATTTTGAAGGAAGTGTAACGGCGGGTGTATTAGAATACGGATGGGTGGGTCTGGATTCGATTCGTGGGATTTTTTCTGCGGAAACAGCTTTTTGTAAAAACCGGACCGATATTCCTGCTTCGGAATCGGCTTTGCATCAAATTTATGCGGAACAGGTATCGAATTGTCCGGATTTTAGGACGATTTTACCGCGTTTAATCGATTTGCGATCGCGGCATTTTTTTTGTGCACATCAGGCAAGCTTTGAAAACGCGTTGTTGCAAATGTATTGCCCGGTGGTATTGAAAGCTCGTTCGATTCCAGAAAATCCGCAACCCTCTTGGGGCCCTTGGATCGACACCTGCGTATTGTATAAAAAGTATTTTCGAAAAGTACACGGGAAGCGTCCATCGTCTTGCGGGCCTTCGGGTACATTACAAACGTTGATCGAGTTTTGTGGATTGAGCGAAATTTTGCAACAGGTGGGAAATCGTTTTTGTCCACCAACGCGTCGGCAGTATCATTGTGCTTTATGGGATGCTTTGGCTTGCGCATTACTACTGTTGCATTTCATTCGGCAAGAGGAGATACAAACAAAAACGCTTGCTTGGTTACTGCAAGAAAGCAGTTCGTTGTCTAAGGCGCAGCAGTTGCGTCAGCCGTGTTTGTTTCCGAAAACGCCATCGCAAGAAACGTAAGGCGTAGGTTTAATGCAGCATTCCGATGCCCATGTCGTTTTAGCTCTATGCGTTGAATCCACAACGGCGCTTCGAGTTGGGCAAGCGCCTCCAAGAAGGGTTCGCATTGTGTCGGGAGGATCCATCCATCGGCAGTTCCTGTCATCACCCGAACGTGCGTGCGAGAAGGCGAATGGGTCGGTTTCGAAAACGTAACGTTTGGTTGGTAAAGATGATCGTGAAGGATGGTTTTTACAACCTGTTGGGTGGATTCGAACGATCGATAATCGTTCCATGGGAAAACGACCGATGAATACTGCTCTTGGATTTGCTTCAAAGGTTTGTATGTAGATTTCAAATATGAAATTTGTTGATGCAACCAACGTTCGCGTCGGTTGAGATTCCACCATACGATTCCGAGTACGAGGCAAGTGAGGAATAAGACGGATGAAAATAAAACCTTACTGTTTTTCATAAAATTTGAATCCTGGCGGAAGCGTGATGGGTAATTGAAGGGTAAATTGATAAGAGGATGTTTGCAAAAATTGCAATTGCAGCGAAAAGGATTTATGCGTGCATTCTTTGGGAAAAGCTTGTTGGATGGCTACCCGAAAAAGGTCTGAATTTCCTTGAAATCGTCCTTTGAGTAGCAACAAGGTGGGTTTTTTAGAAGTTTCGAACGACAGTTGATCAACGCAAAAATGCTCTTCTATCTCTTGTAACGCATGCAAGATGGTTAAAATTTTTTGCGGCAGAAATGTTCGCGCGGCGTTTTCTTGTCGGATCGTTTTGCAGCTTTTTTGCAGCGATTGGAATCGCTTTTGCGTGTGGCAAAGTTGTTGGTATTGCTGTTCTTGTTGTTGTACCGAATGATAGGTTTGGAAAACCAAGAAACATAAGACTGGCCATAAAACCGACAGGCATTTTAAAAGCGATCGATCCAGTATCCTTTGAACAACAAAAAGAAGGGTAGAGCACCGCGAGGCTTTTGCCTTGAAAAAATCGAGTGTACAAAGCGGATTTGTTGGCTTTTGTAAGAGGGATAGGATCCCAAGGTAGGCCGTTTGAGAAAGAATGGATAGGGAAGATTTTTCGCCGGTTAGCGAAGGAATATCCTGAATCATTTGGTACGAAAATTCTTTTTCATTGATTGCGACGAATTCTGAATCAAAGGTCCCTAGCAACGTCACGCGTTTTCCTTCCAGGTTCAGGTGTAAAGATTTTGTGGCCATATTTGTGGTTTCAAGCAGGGTCGTGGGAGATCGAGAGTAAAAATCAACCGCTTGAGTGGTTTGATGAGTATAAGCTAAAATTCGACGCAACGGCGGTTCGATAAAGATCGCAATGTGCGGCCATTGATCGAGGATCATTTGTTGAAAGTAAGCCCAACATCCGGTTGTGGAAGAAAAAAGGTGCACCGATGGCCCGACGAGCGATCGTAAAAACGATAACTGTTTTTTAGCGATGTACTGAAGGTGATAAGTTTGTCCTCCTTGCGGCGTAAATCGGTACTCAAATTGGTGAAAGCGAAAGCGAAAGTTTTTCTGAAGTGCGCGGATGATTTTTTGTTTCAAAGAGAAGCGTGGATCTTCCGTGACCGTAATCGAAAGATTTCCGACCCATGCATCGGGCAAAAGGAAAATTTTTTTGACATCCGCGTATTCTTTTTGAACGTGCGGCCAAGTATCGTAAAATGATTGCGTCCATTCTTGGCTGTTCGCGCTTTGGAAGTATTGACGGGTTTTCAATACGCACCAATGGTTCTCTTGAAATTCCAACAGCGTATCTTGGAATTGTAAGGAGTGGGCATCGATGAACCAGTAGCGTTGCATGAAAAAGATGGGCTTACAGAAGGATCACAAGCCTTGTCATGGTTGAAAAAATTATGGAAAAAGTTGAGATTGCGGTCAAGTTTGTAGCGAATCCACAAAGAAGGTTCCCATAAAAAAGATTGCTGATCAGAAGGAAATTTTTTTACGTTTTTTATGAAAATGGACCAAGAACAAGAACAAGAAGCTTTGCATGCGATTCAAAAAAATTTGGAATCCACGTTTGGCGGTTTTCCGGTGCGATTTTCTCGCATCCCTTTTTCTAAACAAGCGGAATCGGAGGCAAGTTCTTCTTCATCCAATCCCGAGGAGGAAGATTTTATACGGCGGATGGAGGATTTCCATTTGAAGCCGAAAGAGTTGCGCAATTACCTAGATCGTTACGTCATTCAGCAAGCAGAGGCTAAAAAAGTGCTATCAGTGGCGATTTGCGATCATTACAATCATGTGCGCGATTGTTTGCGGCATCCCGAGAAGGTGGATCAGTTGTATTTAAAACAGAACGTGTTGGTGTTAGGCCCGACGGGAGTAGGGAAAACCTACCTTATTCGCAATATTGCGCGTCGAATTGGCGTTCCGTTTGTCAAAGCCGATGCGACGAAATTTTCCGAAACCGGTTATGTAGGTGGCGATGTTGAAGATTTAGTGCGTGATTTGGTGAAGGCTGCGAATGGGAATGTAGCGTTAGCGCAGTATGGCATTATTTACATCGATGAAATCGATAAAATCGCATCCGTGCCTTCCAGCGGAAAGGATGTTTCTGGCCGTGGGGTGCAAGTCAATTTGTTAAAGTTGATGGAAGAAACCGATGTAAATTTGGTGACACCGACGGATATGTTGGGGCAAGTGCAGACGTTGATAGCGATGCAACGCGGAGAAAAACGGCGGAAAACCACCATCAATACGCGTCATATTTTGTTCATTTTTAGCGGCGCATTTGATGCATTGCCGGAAATTATTCAGCGGCGTTTGGGGCAGGGATCCATCGGATTTCGTGCGGATTCTGATTCTTTTAAAGCATCATCGGAAGCATCGTTTGGAAAAGGTGCCGCTTTTTATTTACATCAAGTACAAACGCAAGATTTTATCCAATTTGGGTTTGAACCGGAATTTGTGGGTCGTATTCCCGTGCGTGTTGCGTGCGATCCGTTAAACCAAGAGGATTTGTTGCGAATTTTGACCGACGCAGAGTGTTCCATTTTGCAGCAAGCAAGAGCAGATTTTGAGGGTTATGATATTCACATGGATATTACGCGCGAGGCGATGGAAAAAATTGCGGCGCAGGCGGAGGCGGAAAAAACGGGAGCTCGTGGGCTCATGACGATTTTTGAGCGAATCTTGCGGAATTTTAAATTTGAGTTGCCTTCCTCAGATATCCATTCCTTTGAGGTTACGGCCGATACCGTGGACCATCCGGAGCGCGCTTTGAAAGAATTATTGCTGGCGAATCAATCGCTTCATCAAGAGGAACATTTGGCTGCAATTCATGCTTACGAACATGCGTTTTTTCAAGAAAATCATTTGCGTATTCTCTTTTCAGAGGATGGGATCGAGGAATTGATTCGGCAAAGCGTTCTTACCGATCAACCAATTCCCAAGCTTTGTGCATCGCTCTTTCAAGATTGTGTGTATGGCCTAAAAATGATTGCGCAGGAAGAAGGTTGCGAGTGTGTGACCTTAGATCGTGCTTTTGTGCAAAATCCCTCGGAAGCGATTTCCGAGCGAGTCCGTAAGAATTTTCAGTCACCTTCGAGGGAATCAACGAATGATGCTTGCATGCGAAAAGAATAAATCGTCATTTTTATTACGGCCGAATTTTATGAAAGAAACGATATGGAAAACCATTGCCAATGAAGCCCGTGGTGTATGTTACGATATGGTAGCAGCGGCCAACTCAGGCCATTTAGGATTTTCCTTGGGGTGTGCGGATGCAGCAGCGGTACTGTTTGGGCAATTTTTGCGGTTCTTGCCCAATAATCCTCGCTGGATCAATCGCGATCGATTGGTTCTTTCGGCTGGTCATGGAAGCCCGCTTTTATACACTTTTTTGCATTTGAGCGGTTATCCTCTTTCTTTGGAAGATTTGAAACGTTTCCGTCAATCGGGAAGCAAAGCGACCGGGCATCCGGAATTTGGCGTAACGTCCGGGGTGGAAACATCCACCGGGCCCTTGGGTCAAGGAATTGGCAATGCGGTTGGCATTGCGCTGTCGCAAAAGAAATTAGCAGCGGAATGCAATGGTTCTGAGGTTATGATTTTGGATAATTGTACGGTTTGTTGGTGCGGAGATGGTTGCTTGCAAGAAGGAGTTGGGCAAGAAAGTATCGCCTTAGCGGGTTTGTGGAAGCTCGACAACTTGATTTTAATTTACGATGACAATGGAGTCACGTTGGATGAAAAGATATCCGTTTCGCAGCAAGAAGATACGCGACAAAAATTTGAAGCGCTTGGATGGCGAGTGTGGGAAGTAGAGGGTCAGGATGTGGCAACGTTTGCGACGATTTTGGACCGATGCCGTTCCTTGCAAGGAAAACCGAACGTCATCCTTTTAAAAACGGTGATTGGGTGCGGATTAAGCGTAGCAGGTACTTCCAAAGCTCACGGTGCGGTTGGATTGCAAGATGGCCTATCCGTCAAACGCGCTTGGGGATTAGAAGGGAAGCCTGCATTTTTTATTTCCGATGAAACGCGAAAATTTTTTACCAAACGGGTTGCGCAGTTACAAAAGGCGTATCAGGTATGGGCGGAAAAATTTGAATCTTGGAGTCGAAGCGAACCGGAAAAAGCCATGCGTTTGGCTCGAAAAGCAACCATCGATGCAGATTTTTTCAAAAAACTACCGATTGGCCACCAAGCGATTTCTACACGAGATTGTGTCGGAGAAATGCTGAATGCATATGCGAAACAAGTGCCTACCTTTGTGACCGGAAGCGCCGATTTGTTTGAATCGGTAAAAAATAAAATTCAAGGAGGAGGCATGTTTTCATCGGACCATCTTTCCGGGCGCAATTTGTATTTTGGGATTCGTGAGCACGCAATGGGAGCGGTTTTAAATGGGATTGCGTACGATGGATTTTACCAATCGTCTGGATCGACTTTTTTGGTGTTTTCGGATTATCTCAAGCCTGCGTTGCGTGTATCCGCTTTGGCGCAATTGCCGGTATGGTACTTTTTTTCGCACGATTCGATTGCGGTCGGGGAGGATGGGCCGACCCATCAACCCATTGAGCAATTGTCCAGTTTGCGAGCGATCCCAAACGTGTTGGTTTTCCGACCTGCGGATTCGGATGAATGTGCAGCTTGTTTTCAATGCGCCCATGAGCATACTTCTCAACCCAGTGTGTTTGCGACTTCTCGACAAGCGTTGCCTTACTTATCGATGCTATCTCCTTCCGAAAAGTTTCAAGGAACCTGTCAGGGAGGGTATATTTTAAAAAAAGAAGCGGGTCGGTTGCGTTGTATCCTGATCGCAACAGGCAGCGAGGTTTCCTTAGCCCTTCAGACCGCCGCGCTTTTGGGAGAAGGCATTCGCGTGGTCTCCATGCCGTGTATGGAGTTGTTTTTGCAGCAATCACCCGACGTGCAAGAAGCCGTTTTGCCGAAATCTTGTACGTGCCGAGTTTCTTTAGAGGCCGGTGCGACGCAATCTTGGTATCGATGGGTCGGGTTACAAGGTTTCGCGATCGGTATAGATCATTTTGGAGAAAGCGCTCCGGCGGGCGTCCTGTTGAAAAAGAACGGATTTATGCCGGAAGCTTGTGCAGAAAGAATTCGACGCACTTTTGGGTGGCAATCAGCTTGCTCGGATCAAGCAGAAGGCTGTTCCCCTTAAATTTCCTTGCTTTTGGGTATCCAACGGCTTAGCATCCAATTTGTCGATCTAATTTTAAAGAAGTGTCCATCATTTGCTGAATGGTTTGCGCTGCCTTTTCTTCATTGGCCAAAATATCTTGAATACATTGTTGCAAATTGTTGGAACATATTTCAATCGCTTTGGATAAAATAGCAATTTCTTGGTCAATTTTTTTCTGGTTGATTTTCGCTTCAGCCAATTGTTTTTCTAGCTCACTGAGCCTCATTTCATTCGCGCTATTGATAATATTGGTAACACCGCTGGTGACGCCGGTGATGCTTGCAAACACTGCGTTGATCGTTTGTAAGTACGGAATTGGTTGAGCGCCTGCTTTGACCGTGCATATGCTGGAAAGCAGATTTTTGAACGCTTGCCATTTTCCAACACCATTGATCGCGGCTTGAGCAGCGTTTTCTGCCCCTACGGCAACTTTACCAGCGTTTGCTGCTTGTGAACCTAAATCGGCCATTTCGATCATTACTCCTTCCGTAGCGGCTTTTTGAGCAGCTTTCGCAGCAGCATTGTAAGCTCCTACCGAGCTGATGATGGTGAGAAGGGTTCCGATAATACCCAAGATTGTTGCAGCCGTTTGCAGTTTCTCTTTTAGCACTGGATCCGTGACGCAGGCAGCGGCAATCGTTAAACTAGAACTCGCAAGGCACGCGGTGCAACCAGCAATCGCGAGCACGCCTAAAGGACTTGCAGCCCCGCATGTCATGACGGTTGCAACCGTTGCAACAATTGTGACGATGGCGCTTACGATGGCTCCAAAAATGCCCCATGCTTTTCTTTTCTTTTCCGCAGCGATTTGATCGTTTTTGGCCTTTACGTTTTTTGCGTTTACTTCGATGGTCTCTTTTAGATATTTTTGGTTGATTTCATCTCGAACGCGAATTTTGTCTTTTAAAGCTTCTTAGAGCGTTTCAACCAATTTCGATTTTGACCCCATGGTTAATAACAAGCAAAGGCATTCCATGGATTCATCATCGAATTGGAAAGCGGCTTTTTCTAAAGCGCTTTTGTTTTGTTCTTTTGGATCTGAGGCCCAGAGCCCACTGTGTTGCAGTTTCGCTAAGCAAGCTTGGGTTAATTCAAGCACGTTGGAATGGGCCCCGATCTGTAACAAGCGTGCGGCGTTTTCATCCAAAACCACTTCTTCTGCTTCCGTTAAGGAAACCGTAGGGGCCGTTAAGGTCGGTTTGGTGAGAGGAGAAAAGCGGGCAAAAATTTCTTCAGCTTCCGAAATATTGGTAATACCGGCGTTATGTTGAAGCGATCGCGTAACTTTTAAAGCGGTATTCGCTGGGTCCAGCTCTTCGAGAGGGTACGGTGGACGGACGTTTATATTGGTTCCTAAATCGACTGGCATAACATTCCTTTATGATTTTTTTGTTAAAGCTTTGTGTAAGATCGTTGCTTTTTGCAGACAAGCGGGCGCATCGGGATTTTCCGATGAGAACGGTTCTTCTTTGGCCATGTATTCGATGGCTTCGCAGCATTTAATCGCAGGCTCGATTTGCTTTATTTTGCAAAATTCTTCTGCTAGGTCGAGGTAGTATGAGATCTTGACGGGATTTAAGTCCGTTAAGATTTGGTAAGCGATTAAGGCGTCTGCATGTTGCTGCACTAATTTAGAGGTGATGGCCCAGCCTTCCCAAAAACGAATGGAGGTTGGGTCATACGCGCAAAGCAGCAAGAATAATCGATTTGCATCCTTGATTTGATCTTTTTGGTACAATTCAAAGGCGGCAGCGTATAGGTATTCAATCCGTTTTTGGGGAATGCCAAGCACATCTTTTAAATGCAGCTGACCTTTTGCAAAAAGGTGGCCGATCAGTAAATTTTCTCCAATCTCCTTTTTGCTGAGTTTTATATGTGAACCGAATAACTTTGGAAGTTCGGTTTGTAAGTATTCTGAGATGGTTATGTCCATGATTAGCAAATGTTGTTAACGGTTTTGTTGTAAATGGTGTACGCTTTGTTTCGGAAAATGGAGGCAGAAGAATCGAATGTGTTGATTTTTTGCCGTAAGGATTCAATGACTTTTTTGATGTATTCGATTTGAGATCCCACATTATTGAGGACGGTGTCATAGGTGGTTCTCCAAGAGGTGACTAGCCCATCCCAAGCACCTGCCTCTTTGTATTTTTCATCCTCGTCTTTATCATAATGATCCCAGGAAAGATTCGTGCCTGCCCACTTATCTAAAATACCGGTTGTGGCAATGTTCATGCGAACCACTTCTTGCTCTTTCGGGAGCTGCGACAATTGGTTTTCTTGCATGACATAAAGCGGCGTGTCATTTATATCTTTTCTCCAAATACTTGCCTTACCTATGCTTGTTGCAGTAATTTCTTTTGCTAGGAAAGAAATATTATCGGTAAGCACGGTTCCTTTTTGATAGGTGATTGTACAAGTATCAAGATCACTATATCCTGCGTTTCGGATGGATTGAACCTCTTCGGATGAAAGATAGCCAAGTGCTTGTAAAGCTAGTAAAGGACCTGATAAGGGAGATAGACTTCCATTAAAAATATGCTTGTAACAAGCATTATGAGCTATGACTTCGACGAAAGCATTGATTCCTTCTTCCGTTTCAGGGACCAATAAATAACAACCGTTGGAGGTTTGGTGGCTGTTGGCGTCGCCAGAGTCATTGGTCCATTGAAGAACAAAATAATCTTCTGTTTTTCCGTTGATCGTCAGGGTACGAGAGGTACGAATCACATTGGAACCGACCGAGGAAAGGATCATGTAGCAAACTTCGGGAATGCGCGCATGCTCATTCGATTGGCTTTTGTTTAATTCTTGCAAACCGCGATTGAGAAGCGCCAGGTAATATTTAAGGGCTTTAAGGCGATACATAGCGACTTTGACTTGTTCAGAAATCGCCAAGGATTTAATTTCCATGAAGGAAGCAAGTGCGTTAATTGGGCCATCGCGATCGGCCAAGTATCCGATGAAAAACGGTTCCAGGTGGCTAATTTCTTTGATGTCTTCCGTGTACACATTTTGGGGTTCGGCATTCGGTAAGCAAGGAAACCCGGAAAATACATAACGCGTTCCGGGCTTTGTATAATACAAAACGATGTATTTGAGCTTATCGAGTAAAGGAAGCTCATCAAAGAAACCGATTTCGGTTTGTTTTTGGTCGAGAATTTCTTCTTCCACTTGCAGGCGAGTTTCTGCGTTCGTGTTATATCGATCGGTTAACTGATCCGTTCCTTTTTCATAATAAGAGGTGGTAACCCTTCGAAGGATGGTAAATTTTTCCGTTTCGATTTTCCGGAGATCGTCTAGCGTTTCAACCTCTGGAATCCTGGAAGAAAACGGTTGCGTGAGATCGAGAACGTTCGTTTCTGCTTGATGATAAGCGTCATTGACTTGCTCGGCTGATCCTTGCCAAGGGCAGTGAGCGGTTGGTTTCCACTTTTCTCCATTATAATCGTAATGATCGATATAGGTGATATCGATGTTTTTCAGGACGCGGTATTCAGAAAATTTTTGGATGATTGCTTTCGCTTCTCTTTCGAGATTCTGCAAATCCGACAAGGTAGCTTCGAGTGAAAAATCGGTGGAGCCGGAGGCGTTTGCAAGCCATTTCTGTAAGGCCTGTTTCCCCTCTTCAAGGATTTCATGGAAAGCATTCAGTTGGGTAACAATTTCCCGCAGGTAATATTTGTAAGTGAGTTCGCCGTTTTTGCAAATATTGTCAGGTGGCAATCGATTCTCTTCGAGCAGCTGGTCTAGATCCAGTGGCAATGTGTATTGTTTCCCAGGTGCGATGTAGGATAAGACAACATTGAGCTGATTTTGCAAATTCGATTGGATTTGTTCGTAGGTTCCGGTGGTACCATCGGTAAGGTTGCCAAATAAGGACAGGTAGCGTTCGCGAAGGTAGGGTACCGAAGAAGCCATTGGATGGGTATGATCAACCTCATTTCTTATCCGCTGCGAACTGTTTACATGCATTCTTTCGTTCGAAGCAATCGGGATGTGGCTTATCGGGCAAATAGACATATAGTAATCGTATAGCAATCTTTGTGCCGAAATTTTCCATCTTAGTAGAAAATTTTTTGACAAATCTTCAAAAATGTGGTGGAGTAAACTAAATGTTTATTTCGTTCATCAATGCCCGGCTTTCCTAAACAATCAAGGCCATCATCGTTTTTCAAAAAGTCGTTTTCTCGTCCGCCGCGCAAAAATTCCCAAATACGAGCCAAGGAAGTGCGTGTGATTGGTGCAGATGGGCGTCAAATTGGAATTGTACCCTTACGGCAAGCATTAGAGATTGCGCAAGATGCCGAGCTGGATTTGGTGGAAATTTCTCCTAACGCGCAGCCGCCTGTTTGCAAAATCGTGGATTTCGGTAAATACATGTATGATGAAGGGAAAAAGTCGAAATCTTCAAAATCGGCCTCTGCGAAATTGAAAGAAGTTAAATTGGGGGTTTTAATTGGGGAGCACGATTATGCTCACAAGCGTAAGCAAGCGGAAGGTTTTTTATTTGAAGGGAACAAAGTCAAGATATTTATTAATTTGCGCGGGCGAGAAATGAAGATTGCATCGTTAGGAGTGGAGGTTGTACAGCGCATGGTGGAGGATTTAAAAAACGTAGGTTCTCCGGATATGGACGTAAAGGTTAGTGGTCGCAATATTTTTGTCATGCTTTCTCCGCTGCCATCCAGCAAGCGAGTGTTGTTGTATGGCAAACTGAACGATGTAGAAACACCGAAAGTATTGTAATGCAATCGAAGCTTGTTCTCAGCCTTTTCGGTTGGTGGACCGGCGCGCTTTCTCTATTGCAAGCACTCCCAGTTCATTCATTGCCGGCACAACCGAAAACAGCCAGTGCATCGACTTCCCAAAAAAAGTACTCGGTTGCGACTCGAAGAATTGCTGCAAAAAATCCTTCTTTCCCGGTAAAAAAACTAGGAAATGCCGCTTGCACAAAGGCGGTTGCCCGTCAATCGATGGGAAATCGGTGGATTCCACTGCGCCCTGTGAGCGGTTTTTCACCGTTTTCAAAAACATCGATGAAAGGGAAAGTACCGTTGGTCCTTCATCAAAAAAAAGGAATGACGATGCTTGCGGATGGTCCACGATATACCCTGTTATCCCATTTCGCGAAACAAAATGGATTGAAATACGTATGTAAAGGGACCCAAGTGCAGCTTTCGAATGAGAAGCATCGCTTGGTGTTTACCGTCGGGACCAAAGAAACAATTTTGAATGGTGTAAAAGTATTTTTGTCGTTTCCAGTCGATTTACAACAAGCTTCCGTTTCTGGGTTTCGGAAAATAGTACGTCGATTGCAATGGATTGCGCCGGAATATCGCATCCGGACCGTCGATGCGCAATATGTTGTCAAACCAATTTTGTCCTCCCAAGGTTTGAGGCAAAAAATTGTGAAGAGAATCGTGATTGATCCAGGGCATGGAGGGAAAGCGGATGGGACGGTTCAAAATGGCTTAAAGGAAAAAACCTTAACCTTACGAACCGCTCGCTTATTAGCTGAGAAATTAAGAAGGATGAGGTATCTTGTGGAGTTGACACGAACCACCGATATTGATGTATCGTTAACCCAGCGTTCATACTTTGCCAATGTGCGCCATGCGGACTTATTTGTTTCCATTCATTATAATTCCGCGCCTTCCCAAAAAGCTTGTGGAATTGAAACCTATACGTATCCGATCGAGGGGACACCTCCTACTGATCGCATGCAAGTCTTACCGAAAGATCAAACAGTAGCCGATATCAATCGTTTTAATGCACAAAATGCACAATTGGCTTGGTCTGTACAAAAGCAGATTGTTTCGATCGTAAAGCCGATTGACCGTGGTGTCAAACGAATGTACTTAGGGGTTTTGAAAGATTTAAAGAGACCGGGGATTTTGATCGAATGCGGCTTTCTTAGCAACCCGAACGAAGCAAAAGCGTGCATGCATTCCGCGTATCAAGAAAAATTAACGCGCGCAATTGCTGAGGGTATTCATGCGTACAGCCGATAATTTACCGATCCTTACTGGAAAACCAACAGGTAATTATTTACTCTTTCCCTTTACCGAACCATCGACCGAAAAACTTGAAAAATTTTCCTACGCTTTTACGAAAAAAAATGATTAAGGCTAAGCAAGTTGCGCCTACATATTGCACAAACAGCGACCATAATCCTGGATCTAAGTAACCTAGCATACCTTTTAGATTGATTTTCAGGATGGATGCAGTCAAGATTTTTAAAAATGGATGCGAAGCAACAGTGGAGTATTTTTTCTCAGTGTGTGGAAAAAATGGTGGGAGAAGCAGAAATTCAGCAAAAACTGTCTGCTGGAAAATCCTTGCGGGTGAAGTTGGGGGTCGATCCTACACGCCCTGATTTAACCTTTGGCCATTGGGTTGTCTTCAATAAGCTGCGCCAACTGCAAGAATTAGGGCATCATATCATTTTTTTAATGGGGGATTATACGACGCAAATCGGCGATCCAAGCGGTCGTTCGTCTACTCGTCCGATGCTAACGCGAGAGCAGATTGAAGAAAACGCAAAAACCTACCTAGCGCAGGCTTTTAAAGTTCTAGATCCGCAGCGGACGGAAACACGCCGCAACAGCGAATGGTTTGGGAAGATGACGTTTGGCGATTTATTGTCGTTAACCCGTCATGTTACGGTTGCGCAATTGCTGGAGCGCGATGATTTTACCAAGCGTTATCAGGCCAATACTCCGATTGCCTTGATTGAGTTCCTTTATCCAATTTTGCAGGCGTACGATTCGGTGATGCTAAAAGCCGATATCGAGCTGGGTGGGATGGATCAATTGTTCAATCTTTGCATGGGGCGGCAATTCCAAAAACTTTTTGGGCAAGAGGAGCAGGGGGTTATATGCATGCCGCTGCTGGTGGGGTTGGATGGCGTCAAAAAAATGTCCAAAAGTTTCGGAAATTACATCGCTTTTAATGATTCTGCCACAGATATGTACGGGAAAATCATGTCAATACCGGACGATGCGATGTGGACGTATTTTCAGCTTTTATTGTTAGAAAGTCCGGAGCAAATCGAAGCGCGGAAGTTGGAGCATCCGATGTTGATGAAAAAAGAGTTAGCTCACCGCATCGTGTCCAAGTTTTTCGGGACATCCACTGCGGATGCAGAAGCAGAAAATTTTCAAGCCATTTTTTCCCAAAAAAAGGTTCCGGAAAAAATCGTTGCCTTTCCTGCCGATCGCTTTGCAAATTGCACGACTTGGATGGAGGTGATTATCGAAACGGGCTTGTATCCAGGTAGCAAAAAGGAATTGAAGCGATTAATCGAGCAGGGTGGGGTGGAGGTCAACGAACAGCGGATGGAAAAGGGGCAAGAACCTGCATTTTTCGGGAAAGACACGGTTGTACGAGTAGGGAAGCGGATTTTCTTCCGCATCCAAGCGTGAATGTTGGAGCAACCGTTATGGCTTTGTGGAGAGCAAACCGCGCAACCGGGTACCTTGTATGTGGTAGCCACTCCACTAGGGAACTTGGGTGATGTAACGTTGCGAGCCATTCGTATTTTGGAAACATGCGATGTAATTGCTTGTGAGACGCCACGCGTGACCCAACGGTTATTAGCGGTACTGAAAATCAGCCGAAAGCGTTTGTATACCTACCGGGATGCCGGAGAAGAGGCGGGTGCGGCCCATCTATGCTCCGCTTTAAAAAACGGCCGATCGATTGCCTTGGTAAGTGACGCTGGCGTGCCGACCATCAGCGATCCAGGGTACCGATTGGTGAAACGTTGCCGCGAGCAATCCATTCCGGTGGTTCCGATTCCAGGGCCTAATGCGGCAATTACCGCGTTGTGTGTTGCGGGGTTTCCCACGCATGCCTTTTTGTTTTTAGGATTTTTACCGGTTTCATCGAACGCACGCAAAAAGGCGCTTCTGCCGTATCAAGATTTTGAAGGTACCCTTCTTTTGTACGAATCTCCGCATCGAATACGTAAGTTACTTACTACATTGCAAGAGCTTTTTGAACCAACGCGTTTCCTTTTTATCGCGCGTGAATTGACCAAAAAGCATGAAAGCTTTTACCGCGGAACGTTGTTGGAAATTGGCACGAAAACTTTTCCGGAGAAAGGAGAATATGTGGTTTGCATTGCTCCGAGACAGTTTTTTTAAAGAGTTATATAAAAATTTTAAAATGCTCGGTAAGCATCGTGTAAGCGAAAGAGGCCTCGTAGGCTTCCATCTGCGTTGAAAACAGGCAGTACATTCAGGGGTCGCGGTCGATCTTCCATCAACCGAAGGGCTTCTTCTAACTTACTCGAAGCGGAAATCGTGATGGGTTCTCGGGTCATCATATCCGCTGCGGTTAGCGTTTCAAAATGGGAATGGGCTTGAAGTGACCGACGGACATCTCCGTCACAAATCAATCCGACAAATGTTCCGCTTTCCATGACAAAGGCAGCTCCTAATGGCTTTTCGGTCAAAGCGATCACAACCTCACGCAGCGTACTATGAGGAGAAACGGAAGCAACTTGTGAAACGGCATGGGTGCAATCGCCCACACATTGACCAAGATTTTTGCCCAATTGCCCACCAGGATGAAAGCGCAAAAAATCTTCTTTCGTAAATGATCGCGCTTGCATCAATGCACAGGCAATTGCATCCCCTATCGTTAAGGCAACCGTCGTACTGGAAGTGGGGGCAATACCCAAGGGATCTGCCTCTTTGGTAATCGAAGCATCAAGGACATAATCTGCCGTTTCGGCTAATGGAGAAGAAAGATTTCCCACGATGGCAACCATCGGGGAAGAAAATTGTTTGATCCATGATACGAAGGTTAATAATTCGGGCGTGCTGCCGCTTTTGGAGAACACGAGAGTTGGATCTCCGATCGAGTAAATTCCACAATCCCCGTGAAGTGCTTCCGATGGATGCAGATAGATCGCGTGTGTACCGGTGCTATTCAAGGTAGAGCTAACTTTTCGCGCAATATAGCCTGATTTACCAACTCCTGTAAGAATCACCTTCCCTTGGTGTTGAGAGAGAAGTTGTACGACTGAAGAAAAAGTTTGCCCATCCCACCGCTGATACAAACGCTGCAAACTAGTAATCTCTTCTTGTAAAACCTTCTTCCCGATGGATGAAAGATCCATACGATAAGCTTAGCAAGGATCCAAGAAATAACAAGAGAAAAGCGAGATTCAAATGCCACCTACTTGAAATCGTAGTTGCATTCCTCGAATGCCTACCTGTTTATGATCCCTGATATAGGGGAGGTTAAGGTTGAGGAGGTGGTTAAGGATGAAGCGGTAGAGGTTGATGAAGGTCAAGTTTTGAGCGTCTTTTTTCCAAGAATCGGGCATATAGATGGCGAGAAGGTTGCCGTAGGTGGTATCGAGGGTTAGATGCTTTCTTTTGATATTCGGGTGAAAATTCATGAAGGTTCCGAAGATGCTGTGGTCGCTATGGAGGAGGATGATGGGTTTTATAGGTTCGTTTTGGTATTGAGCGAGGATGGTTTTTAGGACCGGCAAAATGGCTTGATCGATGCCTTCTGTTTGGTTGCGGAATAGATAGAGCGCTTTGGGGTCTATTATCATTCGTTCGATAAAATTGAGATAAGAGCTGCAAAGAATCAGATCTTCTTTGTTGTTCGCCAAAAAAACGAGCGGGGGATGGGGGCAACGGATATGATAGTAAAAGAAGTTGCCGGATGGGCCGAATTGTTGCTTTAATGCGGGCATTCCTGATAAAACATCAAGAATTTCTTGTTGATCCATTTTCGCTAAAAGGTACTGATAGCGCCAATTGCGAACTGCTCGCAAGGATGTGTTTTCTAATGCGGTATGAAAAACGGTACCTAGCTTGTATGTTTGTACTATATTTTCTTGAAATTGCTTGTGGTAATGTACAAGATTGATTATGTGTGAGCCGCCCAAGCGAAACGAGTAATAAGGCTCTAATGTTTTCCACACGGCACGCTTGCGAATCGTTTCGGAAAATACACGTTCATTTAACCATTTTTTTTCCTCTCCGGTTAAGTACCCCATGTCGAACATGCTGCTGACGCTGGAAGTGGTAGCGGAGTAGTTGGACATAGATTCTGGGAAGGTCATAAAGCCGAGGGACTCGAGCTCGCGGTAGAAGGGGCGCAAGTCGCCGCCGAGCAGCTCCATGGCCTTTTGGTTCGGGTGGGCGTCCAGCAGGATGTGGTAAATGTTCGGCAGGTGGCTTTTCGGGTGCGCC
>JAGDCJ010000019.1 GCA_017958565.1 Opitutales bacterium | reverse complement strand
TGCCATGTTCCGTAATCCCCACATAAATTCCCATGCGGCTTCGATCGAATTTTTCAAGATTCAATTGGCTAGATTCTAAAGCCTTATGAGCGCAGTAAATTCCGATAGAACCGGCTCGGGTTCCTACGCGTACTTCTTTTTTGGTCTGGTAATCGGTTGCATTGAACACGCACACACCTGCCAAAACCAGCCCAATGTAACGCATATCGATACGTTGAATTTTTGAATATCCTTCTAATAAATGTTTACGAAATTCGGTTAAAGAATTTCCGTTAGGAGCGATTAACCCCACACCTGTAATCACAATCCGCTGGGAGATTGGAAGCATCATCAATATAACAACAAAAACTATCGTAGAAAATTTTTTAAAAATAGAAAGAAAAAAATGTAGAAACTGGAAATTTTATGGGAGCAATTTTTGCAAAGCTTCCCATTTTTTCCGATTCGCTTCCAGTTGTTTTTGAACGCCTTCAATGACCTTTGCCGATGCGTGAGACATGAATTTTTCGTTGGATAATTTTTGTTCTGCCGTCTGAATGTATTGCTTCAACGCAGCGATTTGTTGCATCAATTGCGTATCATCCATGGCCGGCTGCGTGATTTCATGTTGGACAAAAAAGGTCCCGTAGTGCGTGACCACTTGCGAGGCTCCTGGTAAGGGTTGCGAAACGATTTGGAAGGATGAAATTTTGATCAATTGCTCCAAAAGCGCTTGGTATACCTTGAACTCAGCTTGGTGCTTTGACTCCAGTAAAATGTGCACAGTGAGGGGTGTACGTGAATGTTTGGCGGTTAAGGTTCGGAGTTGATCTACCAAAGTGCGAATATGTTCCATCACTTCTAGGTCTTTTGAAGACAAAGCAAGCGCTTGCACATGGGAGGAAAGCTTGGGTAATTCCCACTGTGCTTCTTGTAATGTGCCGCTTCCCGCATGCATTTGCTCCCACAATTCTTCTGTAATATAAGGCGCGTATGGATGAAGCATAATCAGCATTTGGCGCAAGAACAGATCTTGTACGACAAAAGAAGAAGAAGGTTGGTATTTTTGGATCTCTAGGTAAAAATCACAGAAAAAATTGCGAAAAAAAGCTTGAAGCTCTTTGATCGCGGCGTTCAATTCATACTGCGACAAGCGCTTTTCGTAAGTTCCCATCGTTAGAACCAGCGAGTGGAGTAAATATTGATCGATGGGAGATAAAGAAGTGGAAGCAATTTCTTTCCAATAGTCTTCGAAAGAGGAATAGTTCCCTACCCTACCTTGCATCTGTCGAAAACGGCACGCATTCCACAATTTTGTGCAAAAATTTCTTCCAGCTACAAGGGCATGTTCATCGAAACAAATATCGTGCCCTTGAGGTGCAATCGAAAGCATGCCTACCCGGACACCGTCTGCACCGTACGTCTGAATTAAGTCCAAAGGATCCGGGGAATTCCCCAGGCTTTTGGACATCTTTCTCCCTTTTGCATCGCGTACAATCCCCGTAAGGTAAATGTTATGAAACGGTACACGTTGCTGTAACGGACGATCTTCTACCAATTCCAGCGAGGCCAAAATCATGCGGGTAATCCAAAAAAACAAGATGTCCGAGCCGGAAACGAGCACATGGCTGGGGAAGTACCGATCAAAAAGATTTTTGTCGGAATTTTCCTGGTAATGAAGCGTTCCCATCGGCCATAGCCAAGAAGAAAACCATGTGTCTAAAACGTCAGGATCTTGTTCCCAATTTTCTCGATCACTGGGTGCTTCGAGCGATACATGATACTTCGACGGATCATCTTTGCGGTACCAAACCGGGATGCGATGCCCCCACCATAATTGCCGACTGATGCACCAATCTTGAAGATGGTTCAACCAATGGCGGTAAATTTTTTCCCAATGTGCAGGGTAAAAATGGACCTGTTTTTTCTCAAGCAACTGCTTGGCTTCTTCTACTTTGGGATACCGTAAAAACCATTGTTCCGACAAACGAGGTTCGATCGGGACATTTGCACGCTCGGAATAACCAACCGCATGCTCATACGGTTCTTCTTTGACCAATAAACCTTTTTCTCGCAAAGCTTCTATAACGGCTTTTCGTGCTTCCATCCGATCCATCCCGGTAAAAGGCGCACCGTTTTCGTTAATTCTCCCAGTGGCATCCAGTACTTCTATAAATGGAAGTTGGTGACGCTTCCCAATTTCAAAGTCAATCGGATCGTGCGCCGGGGTAATTTTCAAGGCTCCGGTTCCAAAATCCATTTCTACCGCTTGATCGGCGATAATGGGAATGGTTCGTTGTGGATCGAATGGGCAACGTGCATGCAAACCGACCAAAGAAGCATACCGCGGATCTTTTGGATGAACTGCGAGCGCAACATCTCCCATGATCGTTTCCGGACGCGTGGTCGCAATGGGAAGGAAGGTCCCTGGTTTTTCTACCACTGCATATCGAAAGGTGCAAAGAACGCCTTGCGTAGGTTTCATGATAACCTCTTCGTCGCTGAGAGCGGTTTGGGAAACCGGACACCAATGGACCAAGCGTTTCCCTTTGTAAATGTATCCGCGTTTGTACAGTTTGACAAAAACCGATTGAACTCGTCGCGAATAATCGGGATCCAACGTATAGGTAGCTCGCGACCAATCGCAGGATACGCCTAATCTTTTCAGTTGCTCAAAAATTACTTGGCCATGTTCCTGTCGCCATTTCTCCACTCGTTGCAAAAATGTCTCGCGGCCCAGCTGATGGCGCGTAAGCCCTTTTTCTGCTTTTAAGATTTTTTCAACTTTGACTTGTGTTGAAATCCCTGCGTGGTCCGTTCCGGGCAACCATAAAACGCTTTTCCCTTGTAATCGCGCCCACCGACACAATACATCTTGAATCGTGTTATTCAAAACGTGCCCCATGTGCAAGATTCCGGTTACATTTGGCGGGGGCATAAAAATGGTAAACGTGGGCTTTGCATCGGATTTGGCTTCAAAAGCATGGCTTTCTTCCCAACGACGATTCCATTTCGTTTGCAAATCAGCCAGTGTGTACGTCTTCTCCATAAAACTCTTTTAGAGTGCGAAAAAATTCCTTTTTCGTCTAGCTTTTTCTCCATCCATTCTCGTAAAAAATCTTTACGAAAAAGAAGGTGGCTTCTACAATGAAAAGCATGAAAAAGGGTATTTGGATTTTTTCCGTTGGATTGTTTGTTTCTTTGTATGTATTAGGGGTAACGAAAGAGGAAGTCAGCACACCTTTGCCTCCTTCTGCTGCATCATCAAACAGAACCAAGGTTGAAGAAACGGGGAAAAACAACCTGGTACCCGCAGCTCCTTCGGTGCCGACACCATCGAAAAACTCTTCGATCGATTATCTCGATTATCTATCAAAACAATTTGACGCGTTTGTAGAGAAAGATTGGTTTCGGAATTTAGCCGCTTTACCGCAGCATGAGCCGATTGCAAAAATTGCCATTTCAAATGTGCCTGCAGGCATACAAACAACTTTTTCGTTGCTGAATAAAATTCAACCAGGATTTTCCGCTTTTGCTTATTTCTTCGTTTGCAGTTTTATCGGCGGACCACAATGTCCGGGTGTAGATACCCAAAGCCCTTGTTATGTTTTGTTATTTCCGCAAGGGAAGACCATAAAACCTCTTGTCTGTTTTAAAGCGAAATCCGATAACATCGTGGTTAAAAATTTGCAGTCGGAAGCCAACCAAAAAGGAGAGTATCAATTGATACACCCATTTCCATTGAAGGAAAATGAATTCAATGCATGGTTTTATGCACCTAAAACCTTACTGTCTTCCATTAAAGACTTTTCAACCGTTGCGCCCTTTTTTTACGGAAAGCCGGAACCCGTTACCGCTTTGATACAAATCGAATATAACACAAAAGCGCTTCGTTCGTTTTTGCCGTTTCCATTTTTGCGATGCTTTTACGACACCTATATTCAAAACGATTTCGAAAAAATTCGGTACGATATCCATTGCGATGAAGAAAATTTTCAGCTGAACGTTCGACATCAAGCAAAACCCAAAAGCCCGTGGGTGGATTTTTGCAAAAGCATGCAGGAGGCGTTGAAAACCCGTCGAACGCTGGTATTGCCATCAAATCATACCGTCCAAGTGAACGGATGTTGTCCTTATAAAGCTGCACAAACCTGCTTAGAAGCGCTATCGACACGAGCGAGGTTATCGGATTGGAGCCAGGACGAATTCTCGCACCAATTGTACCAATGGGGGCAAATTTTTTACCCAATTTGGATCCAATATCTCCAATTTGGAGAACAGTACTTGAGTGGCAACATACAACGATACGCTCCGTTTCAATCCCATCCGGATGTACTGACCGGAGAGTATTTTGGATTGACAGAAGCCCGTTCGACGTTGACCGATGAAAAGTTGGTTACGTTTTTGCAGGATTTTGTCCAAAAAACTTGGCGTCCACAAATGGAATTGGCTCAAAAAAAACATTTATGGGAGAGCGATTCATGCAAAGGGCCTTGTTCGGTGGACCAAAAGATTTTAAACCATCACGACTGCTGGATTCATGGCTGTTCGTTTGGATGGAAGGAAGGCCATCTGTTGGGGCCAAAAGTGTTCGGTTTATATAAAGGATATTTGCTAATAGCGGATCGGTGTGAAAACATCAAACATCTTATCGATCCATTAAAAGATGCTCAAAGCTTTTCGTACCTTTCACACCCAAATTCCTTTTTTTCTTTAAAAATTCGCCTGGCGGATGTAAAAATTTCAAAGATTACGTTTCCGCCGAATACGAATGTTGAATTTTCCTCTACCGTAGAAGTGGAACCAAAAACATCTGCATCTACCCTGGTATCGACCGTAAAAATTCCTTTAGCTGTGATTGAAAAGGTTTGTGCTTTTTATCTTGGTATAGAAATTCCCTCCCCTACCCCATCGACCAACGAAAATTCGAAAGAAACCTCAAAAAGCCTCGATCCGAAAAAGCTTCCGGAAGAATCGGTTCGTGAAAAAGAGAATTTACCACTTGCCACGCCCGCTTCTACCCGTTAACGCTTCTTCTAAATGATTTCCCAACGCAACCAACTGGGCGCATTTGATCTTGGATCGCGGAAGATTACTTTTTTGTTGTGCGAAGCGGTTCAGCAGCAGTTCCGATTGATCGGCCATGCGCAAATTCCATCGGTTGGCATTCAAAAGGGCCGTATTGAGGACGCAAAAAAATTAACCAAAGCCCTTCAGCGATTTTGTACCGAATTATCGCATCGATTTGGAACCTTGCCCCATACGGTCTGTTTATCCCAAAGTGGCAGTCACTTGCAAGGCATGTCTTACGAAATGATGCTGCCCCTACCAGGGTTTCGGCATTGTATTACGCAACAAAATTTGGAGCAGTTGCGTCAATTGGCGGAGAAAAAAGAATTGCCGGAAGATACCGTGTCGATACATACATGCCATCAATTTTATGTCATTAACGATACCCGTGTGGAACATCCAGTCGGCCATTCTGCCAACCAGATCACGGCGCATTATCAAATGTTATTTGGGAAAACGCAGCCGATTCGGGATCAGTTGTATACGGTGAACCAATTTGGTTTTCGTGTAAAATATTTAGTTTTTTCCGGAATCGCTTCGGCATTGGCAACCACTACCTCGATAGAGCGCGAAAATGGCGTTTGTGTGATCGATATCGGTGCACAAATGACCGATTTTGTGGTTTATCAACATAACACGCCGGTTGTAATGGGAACTTTGTCGGTGGGTGGGAAAAATTTTACGTACGATTTGTGCTCGGGCTTGCGCATTTCAGAAGCCGACGCAGAGCGCTTAAAGTGTGAACAGGGTATCCCTGAGTTGGCAAATCCAGAAAATTCTGCGGAAATTTGGGTAGTCGGCGATCGTTCGATTGGAGATAAAAGGGTAAAAAGGAAACACTTGCATACAATTCTCTACGCGCGCGCGCAGGAATTATTCGATTACATTGTAAAATGCACCGGAGAAGAAGACATCGGTCGCCTGTTGCTTGCCGGGGTTGTTTTAACCGGAGGAGGATCGTTATTAAAAGGGATCGAAAAAGTTGCAGCTGCTTCTTTCCATTGCGATACTTGCGTTCGTGGCGCAATTGCAACCGTAGATACTGCGTTAAAATCTCCCTCTTATGCAACGAGCGTGGGGCTATTACAATACGCATTACAATCCACAAAAAATGCGCCCGTTTTTCTCTCTTTTTGGCAGCGCTTTGCTTCTTGGTTCGGAAAGGAAGTGTAATTGTACTGGTCGTCTGATGGTTTGAGGTCCGGATTTGATCCAAAAATTTTTTGCAAATATTGGAGCGAGCAGAGAGTCTCGAACTCTCGACTTCCACCTTGGGAAGGTGGCGCTCTACCAACTGAGCTATGCTCGCCTGAATCGTTTTTAGTATGAAAAAAGGAGCAGTTTCGTCAAGGGGAAATGCTCGGAAATGGTTTTCGTGCAATCGTTTAAACTTTCGGTGCTATGGTTTTCGCGAATTGAACCCATCGCTCCAAGGGAATAGCTTCTGCACGTACTGTTTGGGGAATTCCCTGCGATGCAAGAAAGGTAAGGAAGGGTTCGGCAAACTGTGAAGGAATTTTTTTGCAAACTCGCGCAAACTGTTGCCGTCGATGCAGAAAAACATTGCGCATCCATTGCTTAAAATTTTTGGGAAAAATCCATCCATCGGTTCGTTTTTGAAGGCATATGAGCATGGAATCGACCTTTGGTTGCGGATAAAAGCAACGTTTACTTACATTGCACTTCTGTTGTAAGGTGTACGCTGCTTGTAAAGAGATGCTTAAAGCACTGAAATGCTTTGTACCGGCTGCAGCCAACCAACGATTCGCAGCCTCTTTTTGTATCAGCAGAACCATGATTTCGGGTAAGCGGCTCTGTTCCAAAATAGTATCCAGCCAAACACTTGTAATCGCGTAAGGTAAATTGGCAACCACTTTGTATGGCACGGAAGGTTGGAAACGCCCCAGTGGATATTTGAGAGCATCCCCTTGTAAACAATCGATGGGAAACTGCTGCGACAGATAAGAAGCAAACGCCGCTTCTTTTTCGACCGCAAATACGCGCGCTTGTGCGGAAACCAACTGATTGGTTAAGGTTCCGCAACCGGGGCCGATTTCTACAACCATTTCGTTTGGAGAAAGATGTGCCCATTCGATCGATCGGTGGACAATTTGCGGATCAATTAAAAAATTTTGCCCCCACTTTCGTTTTGGGCGCACCCTTAATAATTGCAAAATCTCTTTTGTTTCGGAAAGAGAAAGAGCCATTTCAATGACTTTTATAAAAAGTCATATTTTTGGCGTAGCATATTGTTGAACGCAGCAATCTTTTTCTTGCGTCGGCGCTTTTCACAAGGAGGTTCAAAGTAGCGCTTATCTTTTGCATCGCGCAAAATGTTCTCTCGATCCAATTTGCGCTTTAATCGACGCAAGGCTTTTTCAATGGTCTCTCCTTTGTGAATTTTTACTTCTACCAGCATATTCCTTCAATTATCCTACCATGCGCTTCTCTGAGAGCACCGTCAAGCTTTTTGTGCAGTTTTTTATCAAAATCCTTGCAAAAAAAGGTAAAGAAGCTATCGTAAAAGAGATGACACAGTCTACGTTTGGGGAACGTTTGCAGCAAGCTCGGATCCAAAAAGGGATATCTTTGGAAGAAGTGGCGGCCAAAACCAATATTTCCAAAGAAATTTTAGAAAAATTTGAAGCAAACGATTTTAACATTCCATTGCCGAAAATTTACGCGCGTGGCTTTTTTACCTCCTATGTGAAGTTTTTGGATGTCAACACAGCGGCTTTTTTAGCGGAATATGAGACCTTCATGGGAGAAACGAAACCGAACCTTTTCCCTCCATTGGGACATTTGGAATTTGAGTCAGGTGAAGAAAATGTTCGCGATAACCCGGAGGTATCAGGGGCAAATGGAAACAGTGAAACAAAGTTCCCGAGAACAAGTATCGATTTCCAAAAAATAATTCGCGACAAGCGCTTTTGGTATGGATTGCTTGTTTTATTCGCTTTGCTCCTTTTGTGCCGCTGTTCCAGCAAAAAAAGCAAAAATCCCGAAACATCCGTATCTCATGCCGTTGTGGATGAGGTGGAAATTTTACCCGCTTTAGAGCGAGAAAGTGCGATAAAAACCGAAATACTACCGACATCTTCTATCGACCAAAGCCTTCCTTCTTCTACAAAAGAAAAAAGCGCGGCTGTACGAATGCTGACGTTGGTTGCTTCGGATACGGTTCAAGTCTTTGTACGCACAGAGGAAGGCAAGAAAACGGTATTTTCCGGAATTTTACAGAAAGGCGAGCGAAAATCCATTCCACAAGAAGGGGCTTTGCAAATTGCTTTTTCAAATGGAAATCGGTTAGTCATTGAACAAGCGGATGGGCGTTCGATTCAACCAGAAGTTCCAGATCGTGGGTGGATTCGGATCCTATGAAAGTTGCGGATATCGCAATCTATTTAAAACAGGTAGTGATGACGTCGTCAGGTACGTGCCTCTTTTTAGGGAATGATATCAAAACTTTTTTGATTTACGTAGATTCCGTGATGGGCGAACAAATTCGTTTTGCATTTACCGAACCTACTCAATCGCGACCCTTAACGCCTGACTTTCTTCGATACCTTTTGTGCGGATTGGAGGCATCGATTCGAAATATCGTGATCTATCATGCCGACAAAGGAACTTTTTTTTCAAAAGTTATTTGTCAACAATCCGGAGGTTGCTTACGTACGATCGAAATGGATGTTCGTCCCAGCGATGCAATTTTGTTAAGCATTGGCATGAATAAACCGATGACCATCACAAAAGATCTGTGGAATTCCTTATCAGATACCAGCGATTTATTGAGAAATTTTTCGAAATTAAAAGAGAAAAACGGTAAGTTTGATGAGAGCAAATAATGCGTGAAAAAAATTTGTAACATAACGCGAAATCGCCTTCGTTGGGATAAAGGTATTGGCAGAGAATGTTTTGCTGAAAAAGAAGAATATGAGGTTCATTTTGTTGTAGCGGATAACCAAAAGGATGAAATCAAAGATGGCATTCATTTTCATGGAGTAAAACAGCGTAAAATACGCATTATCCGAGGAATTTTCATATTGCTTGCTTTATATAAAAAAGCGAAATCAATACAAGCCGATCTTTACGTATTACATGACCCGGAATTGTTACCCATTGCTTTATTTCTAAAAAAATGCGGGCAAGTAATATTTTCTTCTCACGAGTATTATTTAGAAGAGATAGAAAACGCACCGAACCTATCAAAGTGGAGAAAATTTTTTTTAAAAAACTGTTTTCAATTTTTATTTTGGAGAATCCCTAGACGTCTAAGCGGATTAATTCTTGCGTGTAGCGATCAACAAACCGAATGTTTTTGTCCTCACTCTTTTGTTTTAAGCAATTATGCTCGAATCAAGCAATTTCCGACGGTATTTCCAATTCTTGATGCTGCCAATTATATTTTATATGTGGGGAATATTAGTGAAAGGCGTGGATTTTCGATTATTTTGGAAGCTTTAGAAGAATGCAAACAGGACATTCGATTGATTTTAGGTGGAAATTTTGAATTGCATGAATTTTATGAACGTTGCAAAAAAATGTCTGTATGGAGAAAAGTAGAATATAAAGGATATCTCGATATAGAATCCACGCGAATACTTGCAAAAGATTGCTTTGCTAGCATTTTGAATTTTAAGCCTCATATAAATTTAAAGAGAAATTTTTCACCGATTAAATTGTATGAATATATGGCAATGGGGTTACCCGTAATCGCACCGAATCATTATTCTTTTTATCGAGAAGTGATTTTACAAAAGGAATCGATCGGAATTTGTGTTGAACCGAACGCAAAATCCTTAGCAGTAGGAATCGATCGATTGTATGAGGATAAAGATTTATGCCGAACATTGGGAACTAATGGACGAAGGGCATTTGAAGAAACCTACCATTTTGAGAAGCAAATCAATCCCTTTTTACAATTTTTACGAAATTTATACTTGAAAAAGATTGATTAATTTTTAAGGTAGGGAGAATAGAGAATGGAACCTTCGATAAAGACATGCACGCGATGCGTAATGAACGACGCATCGGACAAAACGATTCGATTTGACAAGCAAGGGCGTTGCAATTATTGCACAAACGCTTTAGTGGAGAAGCAGGTAGCT
>JAGDCJ010000018.1 GCA_017958565.1 Opitutales bacterium | reverse complement strand
GTGTTTGCAGATCACGAGAATCGTTTGGGGAAATCCAAAATCTTTGGTTTTTTCGCCGGCTTAGTCGCAAGCTTGACGGTTTTGGGAACCCCTATGACCCTGATCGCACTGTTCGTTCTCCTTTTGTACCTCATCACCCAAGAAAAATGGGACCGCATCACCGGAATTTTTTGGGGAATCTTCACCAGCGTGGTGTTGCTCGTTACCTATTGCTGTTCCTTACGTGGAATCAAAGCCTTCATCAATGGCCTCTATATGTTTTTCCACGATAACGGATATGTAAACGTAACGCCTGCACAACCCATTGGAACTAGCACTTCTCTATTCTTATATTATTATGGATTTTTTGCAGCAAGTATCATACTTCTCACTTTTTTTAAAAAAATACTCAAAAATCAACCGAAAAAATTTTTCCTTTTATTAAATTTTTTTATTCTTGCTTCATTTATTATGGGAATTCTCTTTTTATACTTGTCTAAAGCATTCAGTTTTAATTACATTTGGCCATGGTTTGGAGCGCTTCTATACAATATTTTTACTCATCATCAAAAACGGCACTATTCTTTAGAAGCTGTTTTTACGATTAATATTGCCCTTATACTTTCTCATGTGATTTCCTCATTTTTGTCTATAGATGGATTTGTAGACAGACATCATTGGTTGACCATAAACAGCATTATAACTCTTTGCGTACTTTATAATGAAAATTTATTTCAAAAAAAGCAAAAATGGGTGATTCTATCGCTCAGTTTATTGTTCTTCACATCAATCTTTCATTTACTATATCCTCTATCTTCTATCCTAAGCTTGAATGAAACTTTCAATACTTCCTATCCGAAGAGCTTTTTTAAAGGAGTTCTTGCTTCCGAAAATCGAGCGAAAGCTTTTTTAAAACTAGAAAATTATCTATCTTCTAACATAAAAGAAGAAGATTGCGTATATTTTTTGGAGCTGGCACCCCCGTTGATATCAGAGAAAAAAATGCACTTTTTACAAAAAAATAGTGCAGATAGTTTCTTACAATTTTTTTACGACAAAAATACAATAATTCCGTTGTATAATTATTGGTCCCATCAAAATAAAATTCCTACGAAAATTATATTTGTTATAGGGCAAATAATATGGTCAAAGGCCGAATGTGATGTAACCATAAGGGCATTTTTGGATCCAAAATCGAAATTGCAAGAATTTTTAAAAAAATATTATTACCCCTACACCATTTATAAAACCAATGATTTCCAGATTTACACTTATACGTTAAAGGATCCTATCGGTGCCATGCAAGAAGCTCATGATTTGGCAACCATCCCCTTCAAAAGAGCTTTGAATCACAATCGATGAAAAAACTGTCCATTGTGGTTCCCTGTTATAATGAAGAAGGAAATCTTCTTCTTTTATACCAGCATGTAACCGAAATGCTTCACAAAGATTTGCCTGATTATGACTACGAAATTTTGTTTTCAGACAATCAATCGAAGGACAAAAGTCGATTACTCATTCAAGATCTCTGTAAAAAAGATCCTCATGTAAAAGCAATTTTTCATCGGATCAATTGCGGACCTGATATCAATGCCTTTTCGAGCCTCTGTCAATCGAATGGCGATTGTTCTATTTTGATCGATGCAGATTTTCAAAAACCAGTTGAAGAAATTCCTAAAATGGTCCAACAATGGGAACAAGGCCATCTTGCCGTTTGCATGATTAAAAACAAAAGCAAAGAAAACCCATTGGTTTATTTTCTACGAGGTATCTATTATCGAATTTTCTGTAAATTATGTACTACATCCAAACAACTTTCACAATTCACTGGATTTGGCCTTTACGATCGATCATTGGTTCAAATTTTTCAACAGATCGATGATGTACGACCACGTTTAAAAAACATTGTAGCCATCTATGCTCCAGATCATCAAAAACTTTTTTACACAGAGCAAAAGCGACGCGCGGGAAAAAGTTCTTTTACTTTTTGGAAATATTTGGATTTAGCGATTTTTTCCTTTGTGAATTATACGCAAAGCGGGTTGCGATTTTTTACATTGTTCGGAACTTTCGTCCTATTCCTCACAAGCTGCTTTTCCGTGTATTATTTGGTACAAAAATTTCTTTACTGGAATCAATTTGTTGCAGGGAATATTCCCATCCTTTTATGCGTATTGTTCTTCGGCGGGTTACAATTACTTTTTTTAGGGATTTTAGGAGAATACATCATGAATATTAATACGCGCATCATTCACCACCCTACTTTTATCATTGAAAAACGGCTCAACTTCGATCAAAAGAAAAATGAGGCTTCATGAAGGTGGTATTGTTAGCAGGTGGGTACGGAACGCGAATTGCCGAAGAATCATACCTGAAACCAAAGCCAATGGTAGAAATCGGTGGGAAACCTATTCTGTGGCACATTATGAAAATTTATTCTTATTATGGTTTCCATGATTTTATTATTTGTGCCGGCTACAAGCAGTACCTTATAAAAGAATGGTTTGCTGATTATTACCTACACAATAGCGATGTTACGTTTGATTTTTCCCACGGTGAAAATAAAATGATTGTTCACAACCATTCTTGTGAACCATGGAAAGTGACCATTGTCGATACAGGGTTATCTACTTTAACCGGCGGGCGTATTCGTCGTGTTCAACCATACGTGGGGCAAGAACCATTCTTGATGACCTATGGCGATGGCGTGTGTGATCTCGATATCAACGCCTTATGCACATTTCACAAAGAGCACAAAAAAATTGCAACCCTTACCGCAGTACTCCAAGAGCAAAACAAAGGAATTTTGGATATTCAACAAGACGGAAGTGTTCATGCCTTTCGTGAAAAAAAAGAAGCGGATTGCTTCCCCATCAACGCTGGATATATGGTATTAGAGCCTGAAATCTTTTCTTACATTGAAGGTGACCAAGTTTCTTTCGAAAAGCAGCCATTGGAAACATTAGCCAATGAAGGGCAGTTGAATTCTTATCTTCATCGCGGTTTTTGGCAATGTATGGATACGATCCACGAAAAAGAATTGCTCGAAAAATTATGGGCAACCGGGAAAGCGCCCTGGAAAAAATGGGAATCGTAAAGCATGCGTATATCCTTCTCACCTTTATCCATACCGGGAGCTTTTTCCCTTTCTCTTCCTTGCAAAAAAGATGAACGAGGAGAAAGCGTAAAAAGTTACACCCAATTCGACTTTCAACAACAACTGGTCGGTTTTTCTCCCATTGAAACGTTATGGATTCATAGCAACAAGGGAGTATTAAGAGGCATTCATTTTCAACATACGCAAGAACAAAGTAAACTTATTTATTGCATTCAAGGGGAAATTTTTGGCATCATCGTTGATTTACGGCAAAAGGAAAAAACGTTTGGGCAGTGGTGTTCGGTCGAATTACAAACTTCTCAGGAATGCTTTGTCCCTTCCGGGTGCGCTTTTGGTTCCTTTGCCCTTCAAGATGCACAAATGTTGGTTCAATACGGAAACAACCCTTATATTTCTCATCATAACACAGGCATTCGATGGGATGATCCGGATCTTTCCATTCCATGGCCTTTGCAATCGTTCGGCGGGAAACCGATTCTTTCTTCCCTGGATCGATCCTTACCTTCTTTCCAAGATTTCCTTTCATCCATTAACAAATAATTTTTTATGAGAAATCGTTGCATTGTGTGTGAAGCTCCTTTATGGGAAAAGCCACTTTATGCTTGCAAAAACATGCCTTCGGTTTCTCAAAACTTGCCGACGGCCGATACACTTTCTCATGATCAACCAATCCATGCAAATATGCGGCAATGCATGGGCTGTGGTTTGGTACAGTTTGATTGCGATCCAGTTTCGTACTATAAAGATTCCACACGTGCCAATGAACGTTGTGCCTCTTTGATTCATTTACGGGAAACCCAATATAAGTATTTCATCGAACACTACCATCTACAAGGTAAGAAAATCGTGGAAATAGGTGCCGGGAAAGGCGGTTTTTTGAAAACCCTCAAAGAATGTTCCCAATCTTCGAATTATCGCGTGCAAGAGTATGGACTCGAATGGAATCCGAATTTTGTAACCATCGCACGCGAAAAAGAAGGCGTGAACATGCAACAAGGAGATCCGGAATGCGAAACGACAAAAATTGCGGGCGCTCCCTTTGATGCCTTTACCTCATTCGCATATCCAGCACGCCTCATTCACCCGAACGCAATGATGCAGTGCATTTACAAAAACACAACCAAATCAGCCGTCGGATTCATACAGGTCCCTAGCTTCGAGCATTTAATCCAACCAGGAGGCTTTTTTGATCTTACCGTCGATCACATTGCCTATTATGATGTTTCTTCATTGCAATTTCTCTTACAAAAAAACGGATTTCATCTGTTAGAGTACGGCTTTGTCAGCAATCTTTACCTTTATGCGATCGTTCAAAAACGTCAACCGTATGATTTGCAAACAGCGTGGGCAGATATTGAACTTTTAAAAAAACAATTCCAAGATTTTGTTGCAGAAAACACCAAAAACCAGAAAAAAATAGCCGTATGGTGCGCGGGACATTTTGCATTTGTGACACTGGCTACTACCGATACCGGAAGTAAAATTGCCTACATTATCGATAAAGCTCCCTTTAAACAAAATCGTTACGCTCCCATCTCTCATATCCCCATTGTTTCTCCAAAACATTATACGAAAGAGCCTGTGGATATGATCATCATTCTAGCACCTTTGTATATTGACGAAATTGTTCAAGAAATTCGCACACTCTGCAGCTCTCATGTGAAAATTGCTGCCATGGATTACGGAAAAGGGATTTATCGAATTTCATAAAAGGGAAAAAAGATGAAAGTGACCGATTACATTGTTCAATTCCTGATTCAAAAAGGGATTACGGATGTATTTGGATATCCCGGTGGTTCGGTTGCACGCCTCATGGACTCTTTTCATCAACGAGAAGATGCGATTCATGCTCATTGCGTATACCATGAACAAGCGGCAGGGTTTGCTGCTTGCGCCTATTCGCAAATAACCGGCTTACCCGGCATTACGTACACAACCGGAGGTCCAGGAGCCACAAATTTAATAACGGCCATTGGTCATGCATATTACGACTCCATTCCACTCTTTTGTTTCGCTGGGAATGTAAATACCTATGAAGCGAAAGGTTCGCTTCCAATCCGACAAAGAGCATTTCAAGAATCCGACATTTTACCGGTTGCTAAACCTCTGACCAAACTTTGTTTATCCATCAAAGATCCACAAGAAATTCGCTTTTGTCTAGAAAAATTATATTGTATCGCTACTACCGGTCGACCAGGACCTGTCCTCTTGGATTTGCCCATGGACATCCAAAAAGCTTCCATTGAACCGGACACCTTAAAACCATATCTTTCCGAATCACCTTCTCCCGTATGCACGCAAGAAATAACGTTCCAAGAAATTTTACAACAAGCGTTGGTACAAGCCAAAAAGCCCTGCATGCTGTTGGGCAACGGAATCAAAATTGCTCATGCGACCGCACTTGCCAAAAAAGCGATCGAGCATCTCAACATTCCTTATGTAACCAGCATGATTGCTTTTGATGTATGTGGAAACCATGCAAATGCTCAAGGTTTTATCGGCGCTTATGGTATGCGTGCGGCAAACTTCATCGTTGAAAAAAGCGATTTATTGATTTCGATCGGTTCCCGTCTAGATATTCGACAAACAGGAGCCATTCGTAAAAATTTTGCCCCAAATGCCAACATCCTCCGCATTGATATCGATGCCAACGAACTGCAATACAAAGTTCATGAAGATGAAAAGAGCTTTTGCATCGACCTTCGATTGGCTCTCAACAGAATCCTAGAATTGAAAAATATTCCTTCCTATGAACCGTGGAAGCAAACCTGTCGCGTTCTTCAAGAAAAATTGCATTCGTATGATGATCGATTGCCCAATCGGTATGTACGCTCTCTCAGTCAATACTTTCCCTCAGACGCAGTGGTCACAACAGATGTTGGACAAAATCAGGTTTGGGTCGCGCAATCATTTTGCTTAAAAGAGAACCAGCAGGTTTTGTTTTCGGGAGGAATGGGATCCATGGGACACGCTTTACCTGCTGCTATCGGCGCTTACTACGGGAATGGACACCATCCAACTTTTTGCATTTGCGGAGACGGTGGATTGCAAATGAATCTCCAAGAATTGCAATTTCTTGCTCGCGAGCAAATCCCTGCCAAAGTGATCGTTTTTAACAACTATTCTTTGGGAATGATTCGTCACTTTCAGGAAATGTATTTTCAAAACATCTCCTTTCAAACAACCGCTTCGGGTGGATATACCGCTCCTGATTTTACAGCAATCGCTCATGCATACGGATTGGAAGCCATTGCCATTAACGGATTGGAAGATATACCTTCCTGCCGCGATCTATTATTAAACGATCGACCTGCATTGATAGAAATTCGAATTAAGGAAGATACTTACGTGTATCCAAAGCTAGAGTTTGGTAAACCGAACTGTGATCAACAACCTCTCTTAAATCGAAAACTTTTCCAAGAGTTGATGGCCCTTCATTAATCTATGCTTAAAAACGCAATTCCAAATAACCTTTCTTTTTATCGAGGAAAGCGCATCTTGGTAACGGGGCATACAGGCTTCAAAGGCTCTTGGTTAACGGTTCTTTTAAAATTTCTTGAAACACAAACCACCGGATATGCATTAGCTCCAGAACCAGGAAGTCTGTACGAAAAAATCAACGGGGACCAATGGATTCACTCGGTAATCGGAGATTTACTCGATACAAAGAAATTGGAACAAACCATCTGTGAATTTCAGCCAGAAATTGTGTTTCATCTTGCCGCTTTTTGCTTTGTCAAAGAATGCTTTGAAAATCCAGTAAAAACGTATCAAACGAATGTAACCGGTACGCTTCATTTGTTAGAAGCGTTGCGGAAATGTTCTTCTGTAAAAAGCATTCTTTTGGTTTCTACCGATAAAGTTTATCGCAATAAAGGCGATGGTGCAATTTATCAAGAAAACGACCCAATTGGTGGGCAATGCCCCTATTCTTCCAGCAAATCTTGCATGGAAATTCTTGCACAAGATTATCGTCGATCATATTTCCAAACACAGGATTGTTGTGTCGGATTATCCATTGCACGTGCTAGTAATGTTTTAGGAGGTAGAGATCAGACACAAAGTCGATTAATTCCTTCCATTCTTCACTCACTTGATCATCATCTTCCCGTTTCCATCCGACATCCCGAACAAACTCGTCCTTGGCAATCGGTTCTCGATGCCTTGAATGGCTATCTAACGATTGCTCGATATACTTATCAAAAGCCGCTGCTATATTCCGATATTTGGAACATTGGCCCGACAAAAGACGGAATTCGATCGGTCGGTTGGGTTTTTCAAACCATACAAAAATCTTTCCAAGATTTGAAAAGTACAGAAGGTACCTCTTTTGTGGTTGCCGAATCGAAAACACTGGGATTAGATATTCAAAAATCTCTAACAAATTTGGATTGGGAACCTCAATTATCGTGCGAAGAAACCATTCAACAAGTCGTTGATTTTTATAAACGACAACAAGCCGGTGAGTCCGTTGATAAAATTTGCTGGGAACAGGTAAAAAAATATTTTAAAAAAAATTATGAAACCATATCGGAAAAATGAAACTTATTTAGTGGGCATACGATCCATCCTTGTTTCGACCATATGCGAAAAACCGGAAAAGGTTATCGGTTGGTTGATTTATTAGAAAACACCAATCGAATTATGAAAGATTCTTTTTGGGTAGGTGTTTATCCTGGTTTAGAGGATGCAGACATAAATCACATGTTGGAATCTATTCACCAGGTATTGCAAGGATAAACGTTTCCTATGCAAAAATTTCTCGTTACCGGTGCAACTAGCATGATTGGGGCAGCTCTAATTCGACGAGCGCTTCAAGATCCAAACCTTCAAAAGATTTATGCGGTGGTTCGGCCACAATCGCAAAAATTAGACCGATTACCCCGCGATGCACGTATAAGCATCATTGAGTGTGATGCCCAGCACTATCAACGATTGCCTCATCAAATCCCACACAATTGTGATACTTTTTTTCATTTTGCCTGGCCACGCACCGCTACCAATCATGAATCTTACGAAGATATCTCGAGTAAAACAAAAGCCCTGCAAACGGTTTTAGACGCCGTCAAAATAGCAGCCGAAATGGGATGTTCTAAATTTATTGGAGCTGGCAGTCAATCTGAATATGGAATCGTTCCAAACGGGAAAATTACACCGAATACTCCCTGCCATCCTGTACGGGCAGATGGAATTCTTCACTTAGCAGCCGGACAATTAGCCAACATCACCGCTCAGCATTTTGGGATCGATTGCATTTGGATGCGCATTTTCAGCGTTTATGGCCGACAAGATCGACTCAATTCCATGATCCAAACGACGCTTCAAAAATTAATTCAAGGAGAACCTTGCTCGTTCACCCCTTGTGAACAGATATGGGACTATCTGCATGAAGATGATATTGGAAATGCTTTTTATTGTGTCGGGAAACGGGTACGCGGAAGCCATGTTTACTGCGTGGGCGACGGAGATTCGAAACCGTTACGGCAGTATTTAG
>JAGDCJ010000017.1 GCA_017958565.1 Opitutales bacterium | reverse complement strand
GGCGCACCCGAAAAGCCACCTGCCGAACATTTACCACATCCTGCTGGACGCCCACCCGAACCAAAAGGCCATGGAGCTGCTCGGCGGCGACTTGCGCCCCTTCTACCGCGAGCTCGAGTCCCTCGGCTTTATGACCTTCCCGGAATCTATGTCCAACTACTGGCACACCGCGCGATCATTGGCCAGTATGTGCAAGCTGGATTATTTAGATCCGGACGAAAATGAGCAATTAAAGATTAAAAATAATCTAAACGCAGAACCGCCAATTTTACACGCAGCTATAAGAGATAGCCGACTCCATTCGATCTTAAAAGAGTACTATACGATCCAACGGTATTTTGAGCAAAATTGCAAGGGTTGGTATCACGCGTTTTTCGAAAAAAATGGTTATACCACGCCTCTGTCAAAAATGTGCTGGGTTACGTTCAATCGAACGATATTCAGTCGTTTCGCATGGTACCATAGGTTCGATATCCACGCCCGAAAAGAGGAAATTTCTACCATTTTTGCTCACTTGGCCCAAGCAAAGGAAACATATGGCCCCGTAAATCATTTTTTCTACGCACACATTTTATCCCCTCATGCACCGTTGCTCTATCCCGAGCTTTCTGCATTGTACTATGATGGATGTTTTACTAAAACTTCCGATTTTCCCATTTTATGTGAAAATGTGTATGGCATCGACCGGGAAACCTTGTTCGCAATACAAAAAATCGTAAAATCGTATCAAAATGAACCCATCCAACCCATCATTCTTCTCCATAGCGACCACGGATTGGAAGCAAGCTATTTCTTTTCGAAAGAATACAAAAACCTTGACACTACCTACGGCAACCTTCTCGCCATCTATATGCCCGATTCTTGGAAAAAAGACGCTCAAAACTTGACCTTCATCAACCTCTACCGCTTCATCCTTAACCACCTCCTCGGAACAAACATCCCTTATATCAAGGATAATAAACAGGTAGGGTACGAGGACTAATTTCAAGTAAAATAAAGGAAATTTATCCACCAATTCGCTTCACGTCCGGTTTCAATTCAATTTGCAGATGATATTCTTTACCAGGTAAAGCATGTAGTGGGGTAGAACGTTCTAAGGTTTGCAGGTAGCAAATTTTTCCAAAAGTAGTTCGGTAATGAGGTTGATCGCAAACATTTACAATTTCTTGCCAAGAAGCGTTGAAATCATCTCTTACAACCGAAGCTTGCAAGCTTTTTTCGCCAAGCATAAACGAGGATTGCAAATGATGAGAAGAATGGGGCATAGATAAAGGGATAACATACCGAAGACGTTCAATGGTAACCGGTTGTTTAAATTGATACACAAAGGTAGCGAGTACCGTAGAGCCTGAAAAATTCCACGTGATTTTACAAGAACCCAAATCTTTCAAAAGCGTCCCTTCTTTCGAAATCAATTCCGGCTGTTCATAAGAAAAGTACAAAGAATTTTTCGCACGAAGGCCGGAAGTACCATGAAGGCCATAAAAGGAAGGAATTACCTGCGTGCCTTGAATGGTCAATTCCGGCAAAAAAGCAGGTACGTAGGCTTCGAGCGGTTCATCAAAAACGCCGGTACTATGCGGGAAAGCCAGTAGATTAGAACCACTTCCTTCTGTTTGATGAACAAGCGGCAATTGAAACAACAAGCCGGAAGCAGCATCTTGATACAAAAATACTCCTTGTTCCTGCCGATAGTTTTGTTCAAAACAAACCCATCGGCCTTTGGTTTTCGCAGGAACATTGAAATGGGTTAACGGTACTGTTGATTTTTTTGTAAAACGCGCGCATTGACACAAAAATCGGATTGTATCGAACGTAATGCTGCGCGTGGTTTGAGAAGAAGGAATGCTTCGCTCCGTATCTCGTAACAACAAGCAGCCATTTTCAACATCTACATAGGTGGTAAAAAAGTACTGAAACAATCGACACAAAAGATCCGAATACAAAGGGATTTTATCATTTGGGACCCATTGATCATGGAAAAATTGTACCACCAGTGTCATGGCGTACAGCTGCCCATAAATCCCAGCTTTGGGACCATACGACCACGCAAGGCCATCGGAGCGTGTAAGATCCGGAAGCAACTTGAAAATCTTTTCCGCCCCGGTTCGCAAACTCGGAAGTTTCCGCTCACACACGGCAAAGTGTGTATGCAACGTCAACGCTTGTCGGATGAACAAAAAACATTGAAGGGTCGCAAGATCCGGCGTATCTGCGCATTTCTCATTAGGACCCGATACCCACCCATGCAAAGAAGATAAAGATTGTAAAAACTCATCGATCAACCGAGGCGTATCCTCTTTTTTAGAAAAACCGAGGCTATATCGTGCAATGGATTGCACAATGCTGCAGGTTTTTGAAAAAGCATCGGTATCATGATTGCGTACTAACAATTGTTTTGCAAATTCTTGTTGTACGTGCTCTTCCAGAAAAGTCCAAAGAGGGTTGCGTTCTTTTGCTGGATGAAATGCTAACACTGCCAATGCGCACTGAAGAAAAGAAAGGTCATCGGTTGGTTGCTGCAACTGGTGTGCAAGGCAATGCTGAGCCATTTCCACAACCGAACGATTGCACAAAGTTGCTTCATGCGTTGTACAGTAAAATTCTGCGAGCGCTGCCAATGCATGCGCGCTTTCATTGGGCAACGCATGTTCCCCTTCTAGCGTTACAACGGTTCCATCCTCTGCAAGGTTCGCTACAGCAGATTCGAGTAAAACTTGCGCCAGATCGGAACATTGCTGAGCAAAATTTTGCATACCACCTTATCGCTTCATCAAGGGAAAAGATTAACGCATTTTCTTAGGAGCCCGCATAGATCTGCGTGCATATTTATCTTGGAAATTTTTAACCCTACTTGTAGTATTGCTAGAACGCTTTTCTTTCGTGTAGACCAAATGCGAATCGGAAGTAATATCCCGCAAAATCATGCAATACTCTACCCCATCGATCGTTTCCTTTTCTTTCGACGTTAATGTAGATCGTGTGAGCAAACGTTTGCCGGTAGAAACATCGACAAAACAAACCGGATGATAGTTCGGATGAATGCCTTCTTTCATAGATTCAATGCCCTTGACGAGCTTTAAAACGCGGGTTTGTTTTGTTTATTACATAAATCCGACCTTTTCGACGTACAACCTGACATTTTGCATGGCGCGTCTTTACCGACTTGAGTGAAGAAAGCACTTTCATGATAAAATTCCTTGCTTCTTATAGGAAAACGATTCCGTTCTGTCAATGCATTTTGCAAAAAACCTTTTGGGGCAAAAACAAAACCTTGGTGCAGGTGGACGGAATCGAACCGACAATACCAGCTTGGAAGGCTGGAGTTTTGCCATTAAACTACACCTGCAAGTGCTTTTACCAAACAAGAAAACCGTTGTTGGGTCAAGTTTTTTATCGACCGAAAATCGACCATAAAATTTTTAAAAACGCCCACCCGAAAAAAATCGATCTCGCTCTAGTTTTTTATCAAAAGCGAGCCTAGAAATTAAGAAGGATCGCTCGCGGTAGATTTCCGAAATGCTTGTAGGAACCAGCTAATGCGTTTTTTCAACTCAAGCCGTGGAACGATCTGATCAATCAAACCGTGTTCCAATAAAAATTCGGCGGTTTGAAAGCCTTTCGGGAGCTCTTGCTGCGTAGTGTTTTTAATCACTCGTTGCCCGGCAAAACCAATTAATGCGCCTGGTTCTGCTAAAATGAGATCCCCTAAGGAGGCAAAGCTGGCCATCACTCCTGCCATGGTTGGATTGGTTAGAACCACCACATACGGCAAGCGCGTCTGTTGAAGACGAGCCACCGCCGCGCTGGTCTTCGCCATTTGCATCAAACTGAACATTCCTTCGTACATACGCGCACCACCAGAAGCAGCGACAATCACCACCGGGCGTTTTTTTTCAATCCCACGTTCGATACATCGAGTAATTTTTTCGCCGACAACCGACCCCATACTCGCACCCAAAAACCGAAAATCCATTACGGCAAACGACACGGGAATTTGCTGAATATTCCCCAAGCCGCTCACAACCGCATCCACCAATTGCGTCTTTTCTTGGTTCTTTTTCAACTTATGCTCATACGTGTCGAGCGCTTGAAATTTTAAAGGATCCAACGAACGCAAAGAAGCATCTTGTTCCTCAAACGTACCGGCATCGATTAGCAACTCGATCCGCTTGGGCGCTGATAACGGAAAATGGTAGCCGCTTTGTGGAACGACCATCCAGTTTTCTTTCAACGCCTTCATGTAAACCATGTCGCCGGTAATTGGACACTTGGTCCATAAATCCGATGGAATATCGCTTTTGCGAACGGTTACGGTAGAATACTTCGGTTTCGAAAACCAAGCCATTTTGGGAAAAAAGTTAGCCGTGTGCTAATGTGAACACGCGAATGTTTTGGGCGCCATGCTCGTAAAGGACCTGCGCACAAGCGTTCAAGGTAGCACCGGTCGTAAAAACATCGTCCACCAATACATACATTGCATGGGGATTCACCTTCTTCATCATATGCAAACTAAAAGCACCCTTTACATTCTGCTTTCTTTCACTGCGAGTCAAGCTTGTTTGTGAAGGCGTAAAGCGGTTTCGTCGTAAAATCGGCGCAATTTTGCCACCGATACAAGCAACCAAGGCTTTCGCAATCCATTCGCTTTGATTATAGCCGCGTTTCCATTGTCGAAAAAAATGAAGCGGAACCGGAACAAAGGTGCTGCCTTGCAAATCCAGCAAGCGTGATTTTTCGTGCTCCAAAATTCGCCGCAAATCTTTTTTCAAATACGTTCCATGGCGGTATTTTAACGTATGAATAAAGGCACGGCCAACATTCGTGAAGGCAAACAGCGAAATTCCTTGACGAAAAAATGGCTGTAATTCAACGCAATTCGAACAGCACCATGTGCGAGCCGATGCATCGGTAGAAATTTCGCCAGAATTGCTGCCCAAGGATTCTGTTTCCATCGCACGACCGCAACAAGAGCAAACGCTCCCTCGAGGGAAAACGATTTGCCCAAAGCAAGAATCGCAAAGAAAACCGGGATGTTGCGCATCAAGAGGTCGTTGGCAAACGAAACAATCGCGCGGAAAAATCAAATCGAGCAACCAACGGCCGAAAGGCATTTTTTTACCAAAAGTAAAAACAAGCATGAAAAGCGTTTCGCACAAAAGAACGCACCCTCTTCATGACCATAGATGCAACGTTCGCAAGACGTATTGCAAGCTTTCCAACCCGAAAGTAGCTACCCAAAAGGCTGCTGCGGTGTAAATTGTAATCAGCACGAGCGATAGGCATTGCGCAAAAAACAACACCAATCCATCGTTTTCCAACAACCCCAGTCCAAATAAAAGAATGCTGCCTCCTGGAATGGTGTTGGTTAAGGGAATCGGAATCGCCATGATCAAGGCCAAAAGGAAAATATTCAGACCGATAAAGCGAACGTTCAGGAAGCGGCATAAGCTTGCAGCGCGATTCGGATGGATAAATTTTTCTAAAAAAGCAATGAACCGGATCCCGCAACCAATCATTTTGGCGGATAATTTTAAGGGCTTTTGCAGCCATTTTTTCGGCAGCTGCAACTGCCGTTTCCCGCGCATCAGCAAAATTCCGGTCCACATTAAAAGGATACCAAAGGGAGTGCTATAACCTGCAGCCGGTATGGGTAAAGCACTGGGGAAAGAAAGTAAAATGATGAAAATTCCTAAACTCTGTTCTTGAAGACGATGATTGAGTTCCGATAAAGTTGTCGACAATTCCCCTTGTTCATTACACAAATGGCGAATTTGCTCCGATAACCGTTCCATTGTTTTTTAACAAATCGTTTTTGGAGCAAAATACAAGATGAAATATTGGGAGCATCACCCGCAAAGCACTTTTGGTAAAAGCACTGCGACCGTTTAAGTGTGGAAATGAATGGGTGATGCCTTTTCTATTTTGATCAACAGGAAATTTTTCTTGAAAAAAAGAAATGCTCTCTTTACAGTTCATGGTGTAAGTAAAGAAAAAAATTATGGTAATGACCGCTGAACAAAAGCAATCAACGATAAAGACCTATCAGAAAAGCGAAAACGATACGGGATCTTCCGAAGTGCAAATTGCGCTGTTAACGCAGCGAATTAGCGATTTGACGGAACATTTAAAAATCCACAAGAAAGACTTTCATTCTCGCCGAGGCTTGTTGGCTTTGTCGAATCGTCGTCGTAAATTGTTGGAATATTTGAAACGTACTCATTTAGAACAGTATAAGAATCTGGTCGAACAATTAGGTTTACGCCACTAAAAAGGAATTTTCGATGTTGAAACAACCTTATACGGTTTCGGTAGAAGGGATGAACCTATCCTTCGAAACGGGAGTACTGGCGCAACGTGCGAATGGTGCAGTTTTGGTCTGTTCAGGAGATACGGTCGTTTTTGTGAGCGCAACAATGGCGCACGAGCTTGCACCTGATCAAGATTTTTTCCCTCTAACGGTTGATTACCGCGAAAAATTTTATGCAGCAGGATGCTTCCCGGGTGGGTATGTGAAGCGCGAAGGGAAACCGACCGAAAAAGAAATCTTAACTTCGCGCTTATGCGACCGTCCGCTACGTCCGTTATTTCCAAGCGACTTCCTCCATGAGGTACAAGTGATTGGGCTACTTCTTTCAACCGATCAAAAAAATGAGCCGGATATTTTGATGGTCAACGGAGCATCAGCAGCTCTTATGTGCTCCAACATTCCTTGGAATGGCCCCATCGGTTGCGTTCGAATTGGGCAAATCAACGGAGAGTTTGTGATCAATCCGACCAACGATCAACAGTACGAATCCGATTTGGATTTAATTTACGTCGGCAATCGAAAAGATGCTTTGATGATGGAAGGATGCGCCGATCAGCTTCCCGAAGAACGATTGATTGAGGCGTTGCATTTTGCTCAAAACGCCATTCAGCCCATTTTAGATGCGCAAGAAGCTTTGGCCCAACAAATCCATCGGCCCAAAACCAGCTATACGTCCTATGCGGTTACAGCAGACATCTTGTCCTGGTGCGAAGAGCATTTTTTGCAAAAATTGCAAACGGCGTGGTTTCAGCCCTGTCGTCAAACGTCGGATGAATCCGTTCGGCTGGTAAAAAAAGAAGCTATTGCGTATGCGGTTGCGGAAAAACGGTTTGAAAACGAGGCCGAAGCAACCCATGCGTTGAATCTTGCGTTTGAGACCTTGCAAGAAAAACTGTGCCGACAAGCGGTTTTGGAGCGAGGTGAGCGATTGGATGGGCGAAAAATGGAAGACATTCGGCCGTTATCGTGTTCGGTCGGTGTTTTGCCGAAAGAAGTACACGGCTCAGCCTTCTTCGAACGTGGACAAACCCAAGCATTGGTAAGCGTTACCTTAGGCGCCAACAGCGATGCACAAAAGCTAGATGCTTTAACCGGAGGTGCGCAATCGAAGTCTTTCATTTTACATTACAATTTCCCGCCTTACTCGGTTGGAGAAACCGGCCGGTTTGGATTTGTGGGCCGGCGGGAAATTGGTCATGGAGCATTAGCGGAGCGTTCTTTGTTGCCCGTCATTCCTTCAGAATCAGAATTTCCGTATGCCATTCGAGTGGTATCGGACATCATGAGCTCCAATGGTTCTACTTCCATGGCTTCTGTTTGCGGCGGAACGCTTGCCTTGATGGACGCAGGCGTGCCCATCTTAGCTCCGGTTTCTGGAATTTCGATTGGTCTGGTAACGCAATATGATGCCGCCCATCAAATTGAAAAATACCAGCTATTGACCGACATCATTGGCGATGAAGATCATTACGGTGATATGGATTTCAAAATTTGCGGCACCCGTAAAGGAATTACCGGTTTTCAATTGGATTTAAAAATTGCAGGGTTGCCCTTAGAAATTATGGCCGAAGCGATTCATCAAAATTCTCGCGCACGTGCTCGCATTTTGGAAGTGATGGAAGGCACGCTCTCCAAACCGCGGGAGCAAATCAGTCCTTTTGCGCCACGCGTAGCAACCCTTCGCATTCATCCGGACAAAATTGGCGCCCTCATTGGTCCCAGTGGGAAAAACATTAAACGGTTGACAGAAGCCTATCATTGCCAAATCGATGTTGATGATGAAAATCCAGGGAAAGTGTCCATTTATGCGCGTGATGAAGCAAGCTTGAAGCAAGTGACCGAGCAAATTCAAGCGCTGGACCAAAAAATTGAAGTAGGGAAAGTGTACCAAGCGATTGTAAAATCAATCAAAGACTTTGGGGTATTTGTGGAATGTTTGCCGGGGCAAGAAGGAATGGTGCATGTTTCGGAACTATCCGATTGTCACGTAAAACATCCAAAAGACGTGTGTTCAGTAGGTGATTCAATGATTGTAATGTGCATTGATGTGGATCCTAAAGGACGCGTTCGCTTAAGCCGGAAAGCAGCGATGAAAATGCGTTCCTAAAGCACCTCTCAAGAGGGACAAGTATATCGGCAAGTTTTGCTGCGCGGATCCTACAAAAGAGTTGCTACCATGCAAAAGAGGTACGAAAATGATTCTGTAGATGCTTTTTATTTTTCCGATGAAACCATTGCGTAACTTTAGCACCATTTTGGGAATATACGGTAGCTTTTGGACCATTTTATCGGCAGATGAACTGTTTCGCTTTCAGCCAAATGCACCGATGCAGCAGTTTGTAACGCCTTTTTTTAATGAAAAGGGTGTAAAAACGTGGCAATGCAAAGGAGAAACGGTGAATTACATGGAATCTTCCCGATTTAATGTGAAAAATATGTGCATCACTTTTTTTAATCCCCAACAATCGGATGCGGTTGATATGGTTGTACAAAGCGACGAAGCGATGGTTTCGTTACCGAGACATCGTGCCTTCGGGCAATCAACGCTAACCGTAACGAATCCAGATTATACGATTGTAGGGAAAGAGTGGGTTTGGGAAGGGAAGAAAGATAACGAAAGTTTTTCGAAGGTCTTTATTGGAAAAGACGCGCACGTAATCTTCTATGAAGAGTAAGCATTCACTGTTTTTTTTATGGATGTTAGGGGAAACATTAGTTTTACGCGCAGCGACTCCCTCTACATCTATCACGAGCGAACGGATGGAAATGTTGCGCTTTCATGATCACAATGAATTCATGTTTGTGGGAGATGTAAAAATCAAGAGTAAAAACTTTTCCGGTTCCTGTGTTCGCATGTGGGCACGAACACAATCGCCAGAACAATTCGAAAAAGATTTTTGTCAATGGGTGTGGTATTATGGGCAAACATGGGAAGAAAAACCATGGAAGCCCATTTACGGGTTTCAGTCGATCAATCCAAATAAAGAGGAACAAACACCGGCAAAACAATTGCAATTAATTGTTGCTTGTGGAGACGTATTTTTAGAAACCAAAGATACGGAAACCGGGGAAATAAAGCAATCCCATTCTCAACGAGCTGTCGTTTTCCCCAAACTTGGTAAAATGGTCCTTACGCAAAAAGCGATGGTAAGGCGTGCAAAGGAAGTTTTTCGCGGCGAAAAAATTACCTTTTTTAAAGATTCTGAGCAAGTGATTGTTGAAAATGAGCAAGACGGGCGGCGTTCGGAAGTGTTTTTAGAGGAATAATCAAATTGCGTAAACGGTTATTAACCCTAAAAGTGGTTATCTTTATCCTGTTTCCTAAACAATTTTGATCGATTTAACATTGTCGCATCTGGAAAATTTCCATAAAAAGGAAAATATGGGATCAGACATTCCTTTTATTTTGACGGAAAATTTGCGCAAAGTTTTCGGCGATCGAGAAGTGGTTCGTGGAGTGAATGTCGAGGTAAAAGCTGGCGAAGTAGTTGGTCTGTTAGGGCCCAACGGCGATGGGAAGACCACCACGTTTTATATGATCGTTGGTTTGATTGCAGCAACCAGTGGACGAGTGCTATTAAATGGTACCGATGTAACGGGCTTACCGATGTATCAACGCGCGCGAAAAGGGATTGGGTATTTGCCGCAAGAAGCCTCCGTTTTCCGCAAATTGACGGTAGAAGATAATATTCGCGCCATTTTAGAAACGCTCGATTTATCGCGCTTGGAAATTCAACAACAAACTCAAGCAGCTTTGGCAAATTTAGGCCTCACGAAAGTCGCGAAACAGAAAGCGTTTACCTTGAGCGGAGGAGAACGGCGACGTTTGGAAATTACCCGCGCTCTGATTACCCATCCGCAGTTCTTATTAATGGATGAGCCATTCAGTGGAGTCGACCCAATCAGTGTACAAGAAGTGCAGCAAATTATTTTAAGTTTAAAAAAGCAGTCGATCGGTGTATTGATTACCGACCATAATGTCCGAGAAACCTTGCGTGTGGTCGATCGCGCCTACTTGTTATATGATGGTCGCGTTTTGTGCTCGGGTGATCGAGAAACATTGCTGAACGACCCACAAAGCCGGAAATTTTACCTCGGCGAATCGTTCGAAGCGTAATTTCATATTCGATTTACTCTTAGGTCTTCAAAAAAATTCTCCATTTGGCTTCATGCCTAACTGATGCATTTGTGCATGAAATTGCATGACCCATTCCTGCTTTTCTTGCTTTCGGTCGGTTCTTTTAAAAGTTTCGAAGCTAATTTCCTCTTCCGTATCAATCTCATTCTCCAAAAAGCCCTTAACCTGACGTAAACGTGTTGGGTGTCGCATTTTTCGAAGGGCTTTTGCCTCAATTTGGCGCACTCGTTCACGAGTCACCTTAAACAATTTCCCGACTTCTTCGAGCGTTCGGCTGTATCCGTCACACAAACCAAACCGCAACAACAATACATTTCGCTCTCGCTCCGTCAAGGTACTCAATATTTGCAAAAACTTTCCCTTTAGAAGGTTCTGAGCTGCAACATCAGAAGGATTTCTCATCGATTTATCTTCAATGAAATCACCGATGCAGCTATCTTCGTTTTCTCCTGTGGGACTTTGCAAAGAAACCGGATGTTGGGCCATCTTGATCACATTTTTGATATGCTCTGGGGACAATTTTAAGGATTGCGCCACTTCTTCCGCGGAAGGCTCATATCCCCGTTCTTGCACCAACTGCTTTTGAGTTTGTATAACCCGGTTGAGGGTCTCGATCATATGCACCGGAATCCGAATGGTACGCGCTTGATCCGCTAAAGAACGCGTAATCGCTTGGCGAATCCACCACGTGGCATAGGTGGAAAATTTATACCCACGGTGATATTCAAATTTTTCTACTGCTTTCATTAAGCCAATATTGCCTTCCTGAATGAGATCCAGAAAAGAAAGCCCACGATTGGTATATTTTTTCGCAATACTAATCACAAGCCGTAGGTTGGATTCCACCATTTCATTTTTTGCTTTATTGGCCTCTTTAATGTACCGATGAGCATCGTGGAACCATTGGACAAAATCTATCGGCGGAATACGCAATTGATATTCTAACTCTTGCAAACGCTTTCGAAAACGTTTCCTGTCGGCAGGAGAATAAGTTTTTTCGTTATCTGGCTGTAAAAATTTATCAATTCTTTCAATTTCTTGAACTACCGATGAAAATCGCTCTAAAAAATCTTCAAAAATTTTTAATTTAAAGCAAAATTTTTTAAATAACGGCTTTAATTGAGCTTCAAATTTTCGGTAACGCGACAACAACTTGGCTTTCTGCGCTGAATTTTTCTCCTTCCAATAAGCGCCCCAAATTTTATTCAGCTGATCCGCTAACAGGTTGCATTGAGCGATCAACGGTTTTAAAGCAGCATGATAAGACTCGCGGCTGGATACCTTTTTGTCTATCACAATGGAGTCAAACCGTTCATTATGCTCGAGTAACTTTTTCGCTAAATCGATTTGAAAATCCAACGATAATAGGTTGGAAAACAAAATATTTTGTGCAGAAAATTCCGCCTTTTCAATCCGTTTGGAAATTTGAATTTCTTCCTCGTGCGACAGCAAAGGGATCGCCCCCATTTGTTTCAAATACACGCGCACAGGATCTTCAGCCGTTTCCGAAGAAACAGCTTTGGATGCTTCTTCTTCCTCTTTTTTTTGTTTCTGCTGTAGCCGTGCAACCTCTTCCTCATCGAGGATTTTGATGTTGAGTTTTTCGAAAATATGAACGATATTTTCCAGGTCGTGCGGTTTCTTAATACTCCCCGGCAATTGCCGGCTGACCTCTTGAATGGTCAAAAATCCTCGTTCTTTCGCAAAAGCAATCAGCTTACGAATTTTTTCATGTGCATCATCTTCAAACTTAACAACCTTAACTTTGTGCAAAGGACTCATAACGATTTAGGTAAACAAATAGCTGTTGCAACATGAGCTAATGCCTGCTTGTACTGCAAACGTTCTTTTTGTCGCTGCTGCAAAACTTCAATATCTTCCAGCGAATGATTTAAAATCGTTTTGTCAAGTTCAGAAATACGTTTTTTTAAAAACCGCCGGTAAAATTGTTGCAAAAGCAGGGTAAGGCTTTCGCGTTCGTTTTCGCTTGGAGGTGGGTTGGCAAGGCATTGGCACCAACAATTTTCTTCCTCGGGAGACAAACGCCACCGTTCGCGGTTTTCTAAGGCTTCTTTTCCATTTTCGCGAAATTCATCCAACATTCGCATTAATAATCTTCCGGCAACGCAAGAAGGATCTAACCAATCGAAAGAGATTTGCTCCACAATCACCTGGCTCCATTGCGGCACGCACAGCCAAAAGCGCAGCATTTGCTCCTCCAATGAAGGAGCGGGGTTTGGTGAAGGAACGGTTTCTGGCTGGTTCGCCCAATGGGAGCCTGTATTTCGTTGAAATCGCTTCCAATCGGCTTCGAGCGCAGAAGGAGGCAGGTGGAAAGCCTGCGCGCATTGCTGCATCAATTCAAAGCGCAAAACTGCCGAGGTACAGTTGGAAAGAATTGAAAACAAGGTTTGTAACGTATGGCGCTGGATGGTTTCCGGATCGCAGCCATTTCGCCGAAACGCTTGGATCAAAAAATCGATCGGCGACAACGCATGTGCCGCAATTTCAGTTGCGCGTTGCGGGTTTTGCAACAGCGCGGTGTCCGGATCCTCTTCGGGTTCGAGCAAAAAATACCGCAAAGGAATTTCTAAGGGAATCCCCAAGGTCATCAAACGAATGCCCGCCTTGCAACCGGCCTCATCGCCATCAAACAAACCGATGATCGGCGCATCGTAGCGTTTCAAAATCTTCAATTGCTCTTCGGTCAACCCAGTACCTTGCGGCGCAACAGCCGTCTTGAGCCCACACTCCCAGCAACGCATGACATCGAGCTGCCCCTCCACCAGGTAAAAAACATCATTTTTCCCCAAGCACTGCCGCGCTTGCGATAAATGGAACAATTCGTGGCCTTTGACAAACAGAGGCGTTTCGGGAGAATTTACATACTTCGATTCATGCGTAGGATCGTTGGATACCGCAAGGAACGGCAGTTGACGACCCGAAAAGGCAATGGTACGACCTTGCACATCTGCAATTGGAATCATTAAGCGTCCTTGAAATCGCGGCATCAACGAAACATGAAGAGACTTCGTGGTATAAAACAATCCACTTTGTGCCAAGCAATCGCGCGAAAAGCCTTTCTGAAGCAAAAAAGGATAGAGGGAACCATCGATCGGCGCAAAACCTATTCCGAATGTTTGGGCGGTTTCCAATTGGAAATGGCGCGTTTCTTGCCAATAAGCTCTTACCTGTTTGGCCGTTTCATTTTCCACCCAAAAATATTGCTGAAAAAAGGCCGCCGCTTGCTCATAAACCGCCAACAGCTGCTTTTTGAGCGAAACAGTCTTTTGTACACGCGAAGTTTGTGCGTGCGACTCATACTCCAACGGGATGTGGAACCGCTCGCAAATCCATTCGACGCTTTCCGAAAAACTCAGCTGTTCTTTTAATTCTAAAAAACGAAACGAATCCCCTGCATACCCACTACTGAAACATTTAAACGTATTTCGCTGCGGATCGATAAAGAACGAAGGCGTTTTTTCGTGCGAAAACGGACTCAAACCTTTTAAATAACGGCCCGCAGGTCTTAATTGCACGTAAGGTGCTACGACATCCGCAATCGAAACATGCCGTTTAATCGCATCTAAACAAGATTGTGCAATAAGCGGCATAGAACATTCCCCCTCCTCTTTTTCATTTTGCCCCAAAGTCAGAAAAAAGCAAGGGAGTTTCAAAGAAACCTTTCCCTGTGAGCAAAAAAGCAGCTGCAAGGAAATTTTTGCGCCGTTATCGGTACCGCGGGGATGGTATACTTTGACGCAAAGATGGTATAAGGTTTTTGAGAGGAGCAAGCGTTTGGCTGAGAGAAAGAGGTTGCATTTCTTTTTCATTCCTTGTTCTTGCGGTTGTTGCCGTTGCTGACATGCAATTTACTCACCATTTGGCAAATGATATTTTTTCAAGAATTCGTACTGTTGCTGCACCTGGTGATGGTAGTGATTGGGTACGAGGAGGAAGTCCAGGTGTTTTTCGATCGAATCCGCCAAATGTTCCGGATCGAGAGCTAAAATGGGGCATTGAATCCTTTCTTTGATTTCCATGGAAAGAAAAGTGATGACCGGTAGACCCAAACTCATCATCTCTAATGGAAAATGGCCAAACCATTTACAACCATATAATTGGTCGATTGCGCAGAAGCAGGATTGGGCGGTTTGAAGGATCTGTTGGTTGGGGACGTTCGTGCAAACGATCCATTGCAACTGCGGATATTTTTTTCGTACGGTCTGCATGGCGGTTCCGAGGTAGGCGCTTCCTTTGATCACCGGATCGGAGGGGGCATGCAAGATTTTGAGCGCATACGGAAAATGGTCAACGCGAGGAATTTCCGGTAGGGTGAGTAACTTGGGGACCCAAACGGCTTTCGGACGAAATTGTTTGGGGATATGCTCCAAAAGGTCCGGCGTCGAAACCACGATCGCTTCCGCAAACGGCAGGGCTCGATAAACCGATCGTAGGTACGCATCGGAAGCGTAGCATTTCCGTGGAATCTGTTGCTGCGGGATATCGATGGCGTAATCGCGAATATCATTCCCCTGAAACACCAAATACACCTTTTTGCGAAACACCCGAAATAGCCATAAGTCCCAAAACCGAAACCGGTTCATCCAGTCCGCGTACAAAT
>JAGDCJ010000004.1 GCA_017958565.1 Opitutales bacterium | reverse complement strand
GCACCAACAAACTCCCCATCCCAGGATCTAAGTAACCTACCATTTGGCACTACCGTAGAAAATATGTATGAAATATGCAAGAAAAATTGATCCAGGCGAGATCGAGAAAATTCGCACGCTTTTCCACTTTACATTTTCTTGCGTTTGGGGATAAATAAAAGAAGATGGAGAAGGATGGTCGGATTAGTAGTTCTTTTCGTGATCCTAGCGGGTTTGTTTTTTGCAAAAATGGAGAAATTTACCGACAAATTCAGCCGATTTATCGAGAAACTTATCGTTTGATACAAGAAAAGCGTTTGTTTGAAATTCTTTGGGAAGAACAACTTCTCGTTCCGCACCGGGAGGTAAAAAACGATGCCTCCAAAATCGTGATTCAACCGGATCGTATCCCCTATTTCTTATCCCTACGAATGGTCGTTTGGGCAATTGCAAGATGCCGCTTTGTGTACTTTGAAGGTGCAAAAACGGCTGCTAGAAAACGGTTTTTCCCTAAAAGACGCCAGTGCGTATAATGTGCAGTTTATCGGCTATCGACCGATTTTCATCGATACGCTTTCTTTCGAGCCGTACCGCGAAGGTCCATGGGTCGCTTTTGGTCAGTTTTGCAAGCATTTTTTGTATCCATTGTGGCTGATGAGCCGGTGCGATTTGCGCTTGAATCGTTTGGCGCAAAATTGGCTAGACGGGATTCCAGGGGATTTAGCGGATGTGCTTTTGCCGTTTTCGAAATATTTTTCCCTTGCTTACTGGTTATACATTTTCCTTCCCAATCGCTCACAGAAAAAGCATTCGTCGGATCGAAAGAAGATGTCGATTACTTTAAAAAGGAAACAAATTCTACAATTAATCGATGGTTTGATGGCGGCGATTCGTCGGCTTAAGCCCAAACATGCCAAAACGATCTGGGGAGAGTATTACACGTTTACGAATTATTCCGAAGAAAGTTTTCGGGAAAAACGGGCGATTGTCCAACGATGGTTGGAACGACTGCATCCAAGTTTTGTGTGGGATTGTGGCGCCAATAATGGGTATTTTAGCCGCTTAGCCAGTTCCAAAAACATTCCAACGGTTGCTTGGGATTTCGACCCGGTTGCGGTGGAAAAGAATTATCAGCAGGCGAAAGCGCAACAAGAGTCTTATATGCTTCCATTGTTGTGCGATGTAACCAACCCGAGTCCCGGTATCGGTTGGGCCAACGAAGAGCGTACCCCGATTGAACAACGAGGAACGCCGGATGTAGCGATGGCGTTGGCCTTGATTCATCATTTGGCGATTGGTAACAATCTTCCTTTTTACGAAATTGCCCGCTATTTTGCGCGATGTTCTCCATACTGGATCGTAGAATTTATCCCGAAAAACGACAGCAAGGTTCAAGAATTGCTGTTGCATCGAGAGGACATTTTTGATGCTTATACCCAAGAAAATTTTTTGAAAGATTTTTCCGCTTTCTTTTCCGTCGAAGAAAGGGTCCCGATTGCAGGAAGCCTTCGTACGCTCTTTCTTTTGAAACGCTTGTAAGAAATTCCAAAAATGCGGGGGATCCGAAATGGTGTCCATTCCAAAAATTTTGTTGACTCTTTTCGAACACGTGGTTGATGATGGTTGTGCGCCGCAGGGTGGAGCAGTCTGGTAGCTCGTCAGGCTCATAACCTGAAGGTCGTTGGTTCAAATCCAACCCCTGCACCCAAAGAATTATAAAGTTTTAAGAAATGATTTTTAATTCTCTCATTTTTATTGCGTTTATTACCTGCTTT
>JAGDCJ010000016.1 GCA_017958565.1 Opitutales bacterium | reverse complement strand
TATTCCTTTATTCCTTTATTCCTTTATTCCTTTATTCCTTTATTCCTTTATTCCTTTATTCCTTTATTCCTTTATTCCTTTATTCCTTTATTCCAAAAAGGGAAGTTTGAGGTAAAGATAAATCATCAAGAAAATATTTTAGTTGGCGACATAAAAATCCGTAACGATTTTTACAAAATCGATAGAAATGTCCATTTTCAACAAAAAAGATTTCTATGGTAAAAAATGAAAAATTGTTGCGATTTTTTCGTTTCTTGAAAGAGTTTTCGAAGTTACGAAAGAAACCGGTATATTCATTAGATCATTACCACGCATGTCTTTGGCTAGATGATTTATGCCAATCCGATGGTTGCATCAGCTCTTTGTTAAAGTGCAATGCGTCAAAGCAAGAGGGAATTTTATTTAAATTACAGCGTCCAGTAAAGCCGAATGCACCAAAGATCCCGGAAAAATATTGCGAATATATAGGGATTGAAGAAGGAAAGTGCTTCTTAAAACAATCACAGAAAATAAAAGAGGAAACACATTCTTTAAATGACTCTATTCAACAAGCGTTCCAAAAAATTGAAGCCAGTTATGAAGCTTACAAGAAGGAAAATGAAAGGTATAAAGTTTCGCAACAGAATTACATAAACCTATTCAACGTATATCTGGAATTGAAACGTTCCTCTGAATTTATGGAATGTTGTGTCGGTGTAGGGTTATTACAATGGAAAATACAATATAAAACGATTAAACCACAAACGATTGAAACAAATACAGAGATGATACCCCCTTTATATATTAAACGACACTTATTAACAGTTGAAGCAGAAATTCAACTGGATGAAGAAGGAACCTTAACAGTAAGTGTAAACACAAACTGCCTTCATGTGAAATTGGGAACAAATATGTTGCCCCAGAAAGCGAAGGAACTGCGCCTCACTGAAACCATGAAGGCATGTCTTAACGAATTAGGGACAAGCCTCTGTGAACGAAAATCTATCGAGTATTTGCTCACATCCATTGCACACCAATTGGATGCAAAAGGCGTCTATGAACAAGGGTTAAAACCTCAAGAAGCTCTCTGCATACCTATTATTCAATTTGCTCCAGCTATATTTTTGCGAGAACGTTCCATACAACCATTAGAGCAACGTTTAGATGAATTAAATCAACAAGCAGAAAGTGGAACTGTTTCACAAATACTTCGTGGGTTTGCAGAATGCGATGCAGAAGAATCACAAACGGAAACTGATACAAATACATCTTACGATTCCGATCCTGAAGTTTATTTCCCAAATCCATCGAATAGTGAACAGCAGAAGATTGTAGACCATTTGAAACATTCCAATATAGTAGTTGTTCAAGGACCTCCTGGAACCGGAAAATCGCATACCATCGCCAACCTTACTTGCCATTTGTTAGCAAAAGGAAAACGGTTGTTGATAACTGCACAAACGGATCGTGCGTTGCAAGTCATTAAAGAAAAATTACCAAAAGAAGTACAAGATTTGTGTATTGAAGCATTTGGTGATCAGAACAAAATATCGAATGAGCTGCGCGCTTCCATCAATTCCTTTTTTTCTCAAAAAAATACTTGGGAACAAGAAAAAGAAGAAAGAAAAGCAAAAACTTGTAAAGAGCAGTTAGATAGGTTGCGCAAAGAGCGCGTAACGTTAAATCAAGATCTCAAAGCTGGACGCAAAAAAGAAACTGACGTAGTAAAAATCAACGATCTTTATAGTGGAACTCCTACGCATATCGTTCAACAGATACAAGAAGGACGAAACCCATATGAATGGTTCCTAGACAAGACGGTTGATTTTAAAAACGCTTTTCAAAATTTTGATGTTTTAAAGCAAGCCTTAAACTCCTTTGTCGAGGACTCCAAATGTTTTCACAAAGAAAATTTTAAACTTGAAAAACCGATTCCTATTCCACATAAGACAGAACCAAAATTCTTTGAAGATCTCCTACATAGGGAACAATGTTTATCATCAAGTCTTGTAACCCTCGCCTCTTTATACGATAAGGCGTTCATCGAATGGCTGTACGATGAATATCGGAAAGGAAATACAGAGCTTTTACGATCTTCTTTGAAAAAGATACAACTCATTGCACAAGAACGACAGAGTTCTGATAACCAGTGGATGAAACCATTTTTAATGGCATTTGAACGAGGGGAAATGAAAGAATGGGATAATCGTTATCAGTGTTTACAGAGTTTAGGCAAAGAAATAGACTTACATCGCTCGAAACTCGCGACATTAATCCTACCCGAAGGAATTCCTTTAGAAAAACTTTTTACCGATATCCTTTGCGTACTGCAACACCTAGAACGTGGGGGTAAACTAAGGCATTTATGGTTTCGCCCCAAAATTCTTAAAACACGTTCCTATGTATTGGAAGAAATCTCCTGCGAAGGTCATACTTTGAAAACAAAAGACGATTTTGAACTCGTAAAAAAGTGTCTCGAAATTAAACGCTCACTAAAATCAGTAAGTACAAATTTTCATCTTACAGATGAAAGTTGGGATAACATGTTAAAGCAAATTCAACATATAAATATAATGTTGAATTTTTCCCTATCTTTAAAGGAAGAAGGTTTCTCTCATACTTATTTGAGGGCTTGTTTGGAATTACCGTATGATAAGATAAAAGATCTTTCTAAATTTATTGAAATATTGGAAGAACAATCATCATGCAAACGTACGTTTGAAAACTTAAAACAGCAGTGGTTACCTCATGACAAACATCCGATGGTAAGTACACTTTTGTGTGCTATTAGAGAAAAGAAAGCTGATTTATATACTTCAACTTACCAAAAACTTGTCGAAGAAAATCAGAAAAGATCAGATATGTTTTCACGATTTAAAACATGGGAATCGATACATGAAAAATTAGTAAAATATTTTCCGCATTTTATTAAAACACTTGAAACGAACGAGATAACAGAAAAAGTTCTAGAACACATCGAAGAATTCGATAAAGGATATTATTGGAAAGAAGCTGCCGATTGGCTAGAAACATATCAAAAAAAAGAAAATGCCATTTCCGTACAAAAACGCATACACCAAGTAGATAAAGAAATTCAAAAACAGCTATTATCATTAGCAGTTTATCATGCATGGAATAATACATTAAAAAATCTTTCCGATTCCCATTATCTCCATATGCAGGCATGGCAACTAGCATTAAAAAGAGTAGGCAAAGGAATAGGAAAGTATGCGTGGATACATCAAAAAGAGGCACAACAGCATTTAGAAAAATGCAAAGATGTAATTCCAGCTTGGATTATGCCTTTGTATCGTGTCATCAGCACTATTTCAGCAAAAAATCCTTTCGATGTGATAATTGTAGACGAAGCTTCTCAGTGTGGACTGGAAGGAATTTTTTTATTCGGATTGACAAAAAAAATGATAGTTGTTGGTGATAATCAACAAATAAGTCCGCAAAGTATTGGAATCAAAACGGAAGATATGATCAAACTTCATAAAAAATATTTGTTCGATTTTGACTATGTAGATACTTTGCAACCGGATAGCAGCTTATTTGATCAAGCGTGCTTACACTGCGGTACTCATTGTGTAACCCTACGCGAACATTTTCGATGCCTACCCGAAATAATTGCTTTCAGTAATGATCTTTGTTATTCAAAAACGCCACTTATTCCTTTGAGACAGGATGCTTATTCACTTCCTCCGATACAACACATCTTTGTTCAAAATGGTTATCGCGAAGGAACAGGATCTAGTGTAGTTAATCAACCAGAAGCACAAGCTATTTGTGATAAAATTTGTGAATGTTGTCGCGATCCACGCTACAAAGATGCAACAATGGGAGTTATTAGCCTACAGGGACAACGACAAGCGATTTTTATTCAAGGACTATTATTAACGCGATTATCCACAAAAGAATATGAAAAACGGAATCTCCTTTGCGGTGATCCTTATCATTTTCAAGGAGATGAACGAGATGTTATTTTTTTATCCATGGTAGCAGCTACGAATGTACGCAATGGAACCTTAACAAAATCAGCTGATCAACAACGTTTCAATGTTGCCGCCAGTCGTGCACGTAACCAAATGTTTCTTTTTCATTCCTTAGGACTAGAAGATCTCAATTCATCAGATTTACGTTATCGTCTGTTGGCGTTTTTTTTAAAGCCACAGCAACAACAATCAATAGCAGGATTGTCATTAGTAGAACTCGAGCAACACGCTTTACAAGATGATCGTTCCCTTATCAAGGCTCCAGAACCTTTTGATAGTTGGTTTGAAGTAGATGTTGCGCTTGAACTATTACATCGCAAATTACGTGTTATTTCACAGTATCGTATCGCAGGGAGACGTATCGATTTAGTGATTGAAGCGGGGCATCAACGCCTCGCAGTTGAGTGCGATGGTGATTATTGGCACGGTCCTGAACAATACGAATCTGATCAACAACGCCAAGAGCAACTGGAACGTTGCGGATGGGAATTTTTCCGCATCCGAAGTTCTAATTTTTATGCAGATAAAGAACGTTGCTTAAACGATCTTCAAAGAGTGCTCCAAAGGAAAGGAATGGTGTAAAATTTTACATCTAAGTAGATAACCATTATGAAAAATCACAAAATTCTATATGAGATTTATATATTTTTTACGTATTCCTTTCACTTAGCACAATCGCTTACCGCTTCCTGGCAGCTAAAATTACATATTCCCTGTTCAGGGATGTTTCTATCTTCTCCCAAAAAGTCAAAAAGTAAAAACAAAACTTTTTGAAAAATTTCTGCTAAATAAATACACCCATGGAGAATAAACATCTTATTCATACTATCTTTATACTGGCCATACCACCGAAGTGGTACCTGTTTTCTTTTTTCATAACCCGAAATCATTGTCCATGAACACAAAGCTCGTGGAGATACACTCCAACCGCTGAATCTAATGAAATAAAGAATAGGAAAACGCCAAAATTCCTTTTATAAACGAGAAATAATTGATTTATTAGTTTATCGTCCTTTTCTAGATGCTGCTTCAAATATCGAAAGTCATCATGAATTTTTCGTCCATTCTATGGTAAAAATTTCTCTTTTTTAGACGAAAATTTCTTCCTTGGAATCTATTTTTTATCCTGTCTAATCGGGTTGGTAACCGGATAATACCTGAACAGGGAATCTATTTGGCACAAATTTTGCTCTTCTTTTCGGTTTCGATATGAAAACGATCTACCTTCTTCCCCTTTTCTTAATACCCACAATATCTGTGTTTGCAGAACCATCGACCGCAGACACACCTATCGCAAAATCTTCTCCGGCAAGCCGAAGAACCGCTGTTGCTAAAGATGTTTTTGCGGAAACAAAGGACGTCTTTGCGTTAGCAACCACATTAGAAGATAACCCTTCCCAGTAAATTCCCTTAAAATCATCTTCTTTTCTTCAGCCGATTGAGGAAAAGGGAGTTTATACAATGTCCCGCTCCATCGTTAAATCGGTCACGGTATCAAATTCCGCCCATCGTCCCTTGATGGGCACACCAAAGACAGGAAGCTTTTGATCAATACAAAATTGTATTAAATCCGTCATGTAAGCGGTTCGATACGTTGGCGTAACCCTTACAAACGCACCATACGTTTGTTGAAAACGAATGACTTCTGAAGCGGAAATTTTCACCAAACCAATGTACTGCCCTTGAATATCCGATAAGGATGTTGGTTTCTTCCCCAATTCCAACAATCGATGCGTCGTTTCTTCCCATCGAAACGTTTCCGCATCTTGCAATGGATCGCCCATGCGCTGAGACCAGTAAGCTTTCCAATGATCATCCGTTACGACCCCAATGGGATGCGGATCCTCCAATAAAGTTTGCAAAACCGAGGCGTGATAAAGGATATCTCCATAACTCACGATACAATCTGCGTCTTCCGTCATGCGCGAACGAGCACAAAACAAGCTATACACCATGTTTGTTGTTGCATAATCGGGATTGATAACGATTGGGTAGTTTTTCGGCAATGCTTCCGCTCGATACCCACCGATGAGAGTAATATCGGTGATGTGCAATTGCTGAAAAACATCCAATTGGTATTGCAATAGTGGCTTTCCGCGATAAGGAACTAAACACTTTGGTTGATGCTCCGTATAAGGACGCAGCCGCTGTCCTTCCCCCGCACATAAAACAAACACTTTAACATTTCTCATACCATCGATGCAAAAAAGCAGAAAACCAATCGTAAAAGGGCGGCCGCTCGGGATGCCACATCATACTGAGGAACGGAAGCGACGCATGAACCATTGCTTCCCAATGCCCTTGTTCATCGGTTGCTAAAGGCAAAAATCCTTCCGGAAGGCGGTCGATTGTCTGATGATGGTAGGAATTGACGGTCAGCTTTCCTGTTGGGATTTGCCAAGTGTTCGCCAAAATCGTGACTTCATGCAAAACCCGCACATGTCCTTCGATCGGAACGAGATGGGCGCCAAAATATTTTGCTATTGCTTGCATCCCGTGACATACTCCTAACACAGGCAGGTGATGCTCAACCGCATAACGGAAACAGGCAGATTCACACGCTGTACGTGTCGGATGATCACCACCGCCGCTCAACAACAATCCATCCAGGTGTACCTGTTCGATCCACAAGGGAACATCGCAACGATTGGGAATCGGAACGCATAAAAATCCTTGCTTTTGCAACCAAACGGTCCATTGCTGATCTAAGGCATCGCGAATTTCCTGCCGATCTTCCACGATATCAAATCGTTGCGTGACACCGATGCGAAGGTAGGTTTTAGCTGTCATCGACCTTTTATCTTACGATCGAAGCACCACCAATCGATGATGGATGCAATCCAACTGCACAAACTGTGCACTTTTCAAGGATGAAAACAATGCTTCTCCGATGCCAATCGCTGCTGGAATCTGGAATTCCGCTGAGCGAATGGCCATATGCGAATTCGGTCCTCCATAAGCCGTCAATAATCCAGCAATCTGATAATTGAAAATCCAATCAAAGCCAGGGTCTGCTTTTTCAATCAACACAAATTTCCCTTTTAATCGCTCTCCTTCGATTTGCTGCGAATTTTCCAAATACACCAACGGCGCTTCAGCACACTGATTGCCAATAAAATTTGGCAAGGTTTTTTGCGTAAAAAAAGAAAAGAAATCACTCTTTTGCGTTAAAAGCGGCGGCAATTCGATACTCTGCGTAACCCGATACAACCACTCTCCTCGCTGGATTGCTCGCTTCAACAACGAATGGATGTCTCGCGGCGATTCCAATCCTAACCGCAACGATTCAAACAACGACACGGGAACATGCGCCATTTCCTCCGCAGAAAAACCATTTTCTTCCCCGATTTTCTGAATGCCATCCAAGGCACAAGAAAGATAACGCGTAAAAATAAACTTAGAATACTCTCGACCTGCAATAGCATGGTGTAAAAATCGATGAAAAGCTTCCCACGAAAGCCCAAAAGTTTGCTGCAGTGCTTCGACAAACGGCTTTGACGGCGGCAGTGGCTGAGGTACCGATGTATTCTCCTTGTAACCAAAGGAAGGTGGGAAAAGATACTTTTCGGGATTGGAACGATAGGTAGGCGAGGTAATATCATAGGTTCCTGGTCGCAAATGACCGTACTTTTCGATAACACTTACTCGATCTATTTTCCCCGCAAGAGCCGCTTGCGTTGTCTCAAAAAACTGACCAGTAATGGTTTGGATCGAATGCAGCCATGCATCCTTTTCCTCTTCAGACAACAAACCTTTTGCGACAAAGGATTTTAGCAAAGAACTTGCAATAAACCCACAGCGCGCTAAGTGCGCAAAATTCAGAGTACCAACTGTACAAGATTGCAACAACACATAAATTTGATCTACGGTGGACAAAGACGATGCTTGAATTCGATCAAAACGCGCTTCGATCGCCAACATTTCCTCGTAAAATCGATCGCATTTCTCAAAAGCCGACTGCGTCAATGTTTGCAAAGCCGATCGGTAGGTTTGATATTCCGTTTCCGACAAATGCGCTTCTTGCAAAAGAACCTCCTTCCAGCGATCCTCAAAATCGAACGCGTAGCATGTCGGCATCACCATAAATTCCAACTTATCGTGCCACGCTGGATGCTGCTTCAATCGCGCTAGGAAAAATGTTACTAGCTTCCGCGTGGTTTTTTTCGGAAGCGAAGCCGGTAAGAACGAATGAATACTCGCACGCACATCTACATATGGATGTCCCACAAAATTGACAATCAACGGGTAAGGACGCACATCTTGATACCCAAACTCTGCGCGTTGTTGCGCCCAAATCGAATTCGTTATAACAGTTTGATACAACGAAATATCCAACGTATGCGGTTTCGTTCCGACAATTTCAGCGGGGTTCCAATCCGGCATGATGCCAAAAATGGTTGCATCACCTTGAATATCCGGCGGTGGTGTCTGTAAAGCAACAAAACGCTCTGCGGCCGCTTCTAGATGCGATTGCAACTGCTCATCTTCAATTTCTCGCAAATGCTGCGAGGTTAAGGGACGGACCTGAAACAGGTACAATTCTTTTTGCTGCGTCACTGCGAACTCTACATCTAACGCATCCAATTGGGTACATTGCTCGATTTCTTGCAACAAAGCATATAAGGAAGGATAAAACCAAGGAGCATGAGAAGGAATCGGAGCTGTTTTCCAATGATAAAATGTTTCATCGTACTTACTGGTACCGCTTGTTACTGATGCGGTATCTTGCTGGTCGTAATTCACTACATAATATGGCGCAGCCCAATGCAGCGTACGTGTAAAAACAACCCCGCTCACCGCTACATTTTCCAACATCGGCTGTACCAAAACTTGATCTTCGCCTTGGCTGGTTCCATAGGAACGAATGACAGTCTCTACTGCCTTACGAATGGCCTCTTTATTGGGGCATACCTGTGCGACACTTTCAAACTTTCCAGCATTGGCTTTTACAAAACCATCTTCCTGCAAAGAACTACTACGGACGACCAAAGGCTTTTTACCAAAGGTTTGCAAAATCGTCTCGATCTGCTCTTCCGAATGCTTCCGCCAAACGTTTACGGAAAAATAAACTTCTGGCAAAATGCGCGCCTTTGTAATGCGCTTCGATAACGTCGATAACGTTTGTGCTTTCGTGGTTAAGACAAACCGCGCAACATCCACCGGCCGTAAAACTTCTGCCCACAAACCATGCGCATCAACCCATTGAAACCGCACAGAAGCGTTTCCTAACGCAACCAGCACGTCGGATAACCGTTGAAAAGAGTGGTTTGAAAAACAATCCTGCTCCTGAAGAATACGCAAAACTTTGGGTTGAAAATATACGCATCCGACAAAGGGATATTCCTTTTTTTTCCCATGTAACACACCCATCATTCTCTCGTACGACGGTTTGGTCGTGAGCAAAGAACGATCCGAATCGATGGCAACCACCGCATCGACGGATGCATCCTCTCCTGCTTGTCGCATTTTCTCTAACAATTCGGGACGCAACAGAATATCCCCGTAACAAACAAAGGCGGGAATTTTCGGATCAAATTGCGACCATTTCAAAGAAAGGTTGCAACCGGTCTGTTGCCAATCGTTGTTCACATGGAATTGTAATTGCGGATACCGCTTGGTAATTTCTTCCAATTTATATCCCCCCACAAACGTAAAAGCGGCATGCGTTCCAAAGGCACACAACAGCCAATCCAACGTACACTGTTCCATACCTACTCGGACTAAAGAGGGATTCTCCACTAATTGTTTTGCTTTTCCGGCACCTAATATGATAACTTGGAGAGGATGTGGAAGCATGTTACCAGTCTGTTAAGAGAAATTTCTTCTTTCAATCGTTTTTTTCAGAAAAATCACGCACCTCACCGTCGCATTACCTTTTTTTCCGAAAAAGATATTTATTATCAAACCTTCGAGCCCTTTTTAACCGAATTGCTTCGCGATCCAAATTTTACCTGTAGTTATCTCACCCGCGATCCCAAAGACCCAATATTAACGAACCATCCTGAACGCGTTTATCCCTTTTACTTCAATGCTTTCATCAAATCGATCTTTGATCACATCGACGCAACGTGTTTGGTCATGACAATGCCCGATTTAAACACCTTATACGTAAGAAAAAATAATAAAACGCGCGAATACGTCTACCTATTCCATTCGTTCTCCAGCACGCATTTGCAATACAACGAGCGCGCTTTTGATGCCTACGATACCATCTTTTGTGTCGGTCCTCACCATATCCAAGAAATTCAAAAACGTGAACAACAATTTTCTTTGCCCAAAAAACGATTGCTATCCATCGGGTACCCGCGCATTGAACGGATTGAAAGCAACTATCAACGTTATACGAAAAAATATCCGGGACAAACCACTGTACTCATTGCCCCCACTTGGAGCATCGCTAGCTTATTTGTAAACGGCATCGACGCCCTTTTAGAAGCTCTCCAAACAACTCCTTACCGTGTGATTGTTCGTCCCCATCCCGAATTTCTCAAACGATGCGCCGGTTCTGCCCAATCGTTAAAAGCACACGTACAAGCCATTCCAAACTTTTTTTGGGAAGATACGCTTCTATCCGAAGAAAACTTATATGAAGCAGACTTGCTCGTGACCGATCGTTCGGGAATTGCTTTCGAATACGCCTTCGGCACGCAACGTCCGGTATTGTTCATCGATACGCCGTACAAAGAACACAATCAGAATTGGCGCGCACTCAACCTCGAACCCATTGAATTGCAACTACGAAACCAATTGGGGGTTGCCGTGCCTTTAGATCAATTACCACAGATCGTGCCGATCGTTGAAAACCTACTCCAGCATGCTTCCGAATGGAAACATACATTGCACCATTTGTACATCCAGCAAGTGTTTCATCCTCATCACGCAGCACAAGAAGGAGCGAATTACCTATTGCATCGATTCCAAGCTTGACTTTTTGTTTGAACCAAACATTTTTTTCATAAAATGAGCAACCCAGAGCAACCCAGAGCAACCCAGAAGGCCCAAGGATTAGCCGACCTTCTTTATCGAAAATGGCAACCTATCAAAGCTTTATCGATCTTTCTCCGAATGTTTTACCGAGAAAAAGACGAAGAAAAGCGATCTTCCATTTTAAATCGTCTGTGCGACTATTTCCAAATCCGAAAACAATTACCCCTGCATTATGAAATTGCAAAAATTTTAGAAGAGCAGGCGCAACATTACTCTTCTTATGATTATGGGAAAGGTTATCTATACCAATCCTTTCCGCCAGCTCACCTCCGTGGACTCCGCAATACTGAAACACGCATCGCTGAAATGCAACTCCGATCGTACGTTTCGGGGAAAATGGTTTTCGATATCGGTACCAATACCGGATTTCTGGCTTGTTCACTCGCTCCGATTTGTTCCTCGATTACGGGCTTTGACATCAATCCCTATTGCATCCAAATCGGAAACGCTGTTGCAAAATATTTTGGCTACACCAATGTTCGCCTGTTTACCGGACGATTTGAAGAGGTTCAAGAAAAGGCAACGTATGAAGTCATTCTTTCTTTTGCCAATCATTCGACCTACGATCACAATACGCAACACACATTAGAAGAATATTTTCAAAAATGCGCTGCTTATTGCGCCGATCACGGTTTATTGCTATTTGAATCGCATTTCCCTGGCTATGAATCGGAAGACCAACTCGAAAAAGTGTTCCAAATTCTTCAAACATACTTTCAGGTTACCAAACGATTTCGTTTACAGAGCAAAACCAGCGGCGATCGAGGTCGAACGTTTGCGGTTTGTACGAAAAAATAGCGACGGCTCTTCTTTCTCCTTCTTGCCCGCTTTTTCCCTTGAAAAAGCAATGAAAGGTTTTACTGTAAAAGCATGCCTTCCTCTCTTTTCCCCTCCAACAAATTCTTGCTCATCGCTGGCCCTTGCACGATCGAAAGTGCATCCGTTTGCCAAACCATTGCCGATGTGTTAGCGGATTTGCAACAGCGGTATGCTTCTAAACTCGAGATTGTTTTTAAAGGCTCTTTCGACAAGGCGAACCGGACTGATGTCCATAGCCCACGCGGACTGGGACTCTCAGCCGGGTTGGAAATTTTGTCCAACCTCCACCAAACCTATGGGTTAAAAACTACCACCGACATTCATCTTCCCGAACAAGCAGCTCTTGCTGCAAAGGTGTGCGACATCCTTCAAATTCCCGCCTTCTTATGCCGGCAAACGGATTTGCTAGCTGCTGCCGCTGCAACCCAACGTGTAGTTAGCGTGAAAAAAGGGCAGTTTTTGTCCCCGTGGGATGTTTCGTTTATTGTGGAAAAACTGCGCTATTTTCATGCAAAAGAAATTTGGTTATTGGAGCGAGGAACCTGCTTTGGTTATGGGAATTTAGTGGTGGATATGCGTTCATTTCCCATTTTAAAGCAAACGCACTGTCCAGTCATTTTTGATGCAACGCACAGCCTACAGCACAGCGGGAAAGGAGAAAAAACGACCGGCGGCGATCGACAATTTCTTTTACCACTCGCACAAGCTGCACTGGCCGCCGGTGCTCAAGGGCTTTTTATGGAAACGCACCCGCATCCCGAAAAGGCTTGGTCGGATCAAGCCACACAAGTACCGCTTGAGCAACTGTCTTCGATCCTCAAGCAATGCTTGGCCGTTTGGGAATGTATGCAAGAAAAAACCTCTTTATCCGCATGAAGAAAATCCAATTTGGGCGGATTCGACGGATTCGAAACGGGCAGTTTTTACGCAATTTTCATCGACTCATTCCATGAACCCACGCGTGGTGTTTTTTTCCACCTCCGAAATTTCGCTTCCGTGCTTAGAATTTTTGCAACACGAACCGACCATCACCTTGTGCGGCATTCTCACACAACCCGCACGTGCAAAAGGTCGTGGGCATATGCAAACCGCCAATCCAATAGCGCTTTGGGCACAAGAACACCAAATTCCTTTTTATCCTGCTGAAACCTTGGATGATGCTGCTTTTCATTGGCTGCAAAGCGTACAACCTTCCCTGGGTATCGTCTTTTCGTTTGGCCATCGGCTCCCCCAACGCTTCTTAACGATTCCGCCATTGGGAATGTGGAATCTTCATACCTCCTTATTGCCAAAGTATCGCGGTGCTTCTCCCATCCAAACAGCTCTTTTGCAAGGAGATCGTGAAACTGGCGTCACCTTGATGTCGATGACAGAAGCATTGGATGCAGGTCCATGGTTGATGCAGAAAACAGTACCCATTGCTCCTACCGATACGACTCTTACACTCACGCAAACATTGGCTCAAGCAAGCGCAGAATGTTTACAAACATCCTTGCCTCGCCTCCTCTCTCGCTCCTACACCCTGATTCCGCAAGAAGAATCCCAAGCAACCTTTTGTAAAAAAATTACCAAAATGGATGGCCGTTTGGATTTTTCCCAACCAGCTATCGAGTTAGAACGACGCATTCGTGCGTTCCAACCATGGCCTGGCGCTTATTTTTTCCAAAAAAATGAACGGCTTTTGGTCTTACAAGCCCATGTCTTAGACATGATCGATCGTTCTCTCACGCCTGGGATGTTTTTTACCGATCCTCATCAGAAAACCCTGCAAGTTGGTACAGGGAAAGGCATTTTGGTCATTGACCGTATTCAAAAAGCAGGAAAGAAACCAATATCTTCTGCCGAATTTTTACGCGGGAACCGAACATTCCTTGCAACCGCTGAAAATAGACGATTGGGTTCGACAAAAGAAAAGTTTTCGCTACACTAAAAGAGATGCTCGGTTCTTTTTTACTCGGATATTTGCTCGGAGCGTTACCGTTTGGTGTATGGATCGCTAACATGCATGGCGTTTGCATTTTTCAAGTGGGAAGTGGGAGCCCCGGCGCTACGAACGTGCTACGAACCGTCGGGAAAGGTGCTGGATACACCGTGTTTGTTCTCGATGCATTAAAAGGCACCCTTGCGGTTTTTCTGGGCCTCCAATGGCAAAGCCCTTATGTTGCATTGGCTGGAACGCTGCTTGGGCATAGCTATTCTTGCTTCCTTCATTTTAAAGGAGGGAAGGGGGTCGCTAGTCTCATCGGTGGATTGTTGGTATTGATTCCACTTCCTTTATTATCGGGACTCGTGGTTTGGCTCCTGATTTTCAAAACTTCGCGATACGTTTCTTGCGCTTCGATTGGTTTCGCTTTTTCCCTCCTTCCGTTTTGTTGCCTTTACGAAGGAATTTCAGCAGCACGCTTTCACGCGTTACCCTTATTCCTCCTGAGCCTGTGGGTATTGTTTCGCCACCGCGCCAATTTGGTTCGCTTGTGGCAAGGAAACGAAAATCGATTTTAATCCACATCTTCGCTTCTAAACAAACACGATTGTTCCACAAAATGCTGGAAAGCTTTTGACGAATGACCATTCATTTGTCATACTAAAGGCGTAATGACGCCATCGGCAACTACATCGATCTTGCTCAAAAAAGGTTTGGGGAATCACTCCACAGAATGCGAAAACGCTTCTTCGATTTTTACCGAAAAAGATTTGTATTTATTTCGGCAAGGGAATCATCACCGGATTTATAAAAAACTCGGCGCGCATCCACAAACCATCGGCTATCAATCTGGGTATCATTTTGCAGTTTGGGCCCCCAATGCACAACGAATATCGGTTGTCGGCTCTTTCAACCATTGGGATGCAAGCGCACACCCATTGCATCGGGTCCAACAATCTGGCATTTGGGAAACCTTTATTCCCAATCTCTCGACAGGTCATTCTTACAAATATGCCGTACGAAATGCACAAGGGAAAGAAATCCTTAAAGCGGATCCGTATGCAAACGCCGGCGAATATAACCAAGGGCATGCTTCGATCCTTTGTCCTTCTTTATTGGAATATTCTTGGCACGATTCCGATTGGATCGCGCAACGTTCGAAGCAAAAGCATTATGAACAACCGCTGTCGATCTATGAAATGCACTTGGGTTCTTGGAAACGCGATGCACACAATCAACCTCTCTCGTATCGCGCGCTAGCGACAGAATTGGTTCCGTATCTTCAAGCAACCGGATTTACGCACGTGGAATTTATGCCGCTTGCAGAATATCCTCTCGCCGATTCCTGGGGCTATCAAGTCACCGGGTTTTTTGCACCAACATCGCGGTACGGTTCTCCGCAAGACCTGCAATTTCTTATCGACACCCTCCATCAAGCGCATATCGGCGTAATTCTCGACTGGGTACCGGGGCATTTCCCCAAAGACGAATTTGGATTATCGCGATGGGATGGGACCGCGCTTTATGAACATGCCGATCCACGGCAAGGAGAACAACCCGATTGGGGAACATTGCTATTTAATTACGGACGCCATGAAGTTCGCAATTTTCTGCTCAGCAATGCCTTGTTTTGGATCGATTTGTTTCATGTAGATGGGTTACGAATGGACGCGGTTTCTTCCATGTTGTACCTCAATTTTTCCAAAAACGATGGAGAATGGCTTCCCAATGTGTATGGCGGAAAAGAAAATTTAGAAGCAATTGCGTTCTTACGAACCACCAACGACCTGATTCATCATTACTACCCTGGCGTTATCACGATCGCGGAAGAATCTTCTTCCTTTGATCGCATTTCTCAACCAACCGAATACAACGGCCTAGGGTTCGATTTCAAATGGAATATGGGATGGATGCATGACACCTTGTCTTATTGCCAACAGGACCCACTCGCACGCTCTCATCATCACCAACAAATGACCTTTGGAAGAATATATCAGTATGCGGAACATTTTATCCAAGTGTTTTCTCACGATGAAGTCGTGTATGGGAAAGGTTCGCTGCTTCGTAAAATGGGCTCGTGGTATGCTTCCGATAAATTCAGCACCTTACGCGCGTTGTACGGATGGATGTGGGGATGGCCCGGGAAAAAAACGTTGTTCATGGGAAATGAATGGGCACCATGGGATGAATGGAACTACCAAAAAGCACTCGATTGGTTTTTATTACAAAAACCGGAACATGCTGGCATCCAGCGACTAATTGCCGATCTCAATCGCTTGTATCGCACACACCCAGCTTGGTACGCTTCGGATATGGTTCCGCAAGGATTTTATTGGATCAATCCGAACGATGCTGCTTGCAGCGTTTTTTCGTTTATTCGACAAAAAGCACAAGAACACAAACTCTGGGGAACAACTGCGCCCTCTCCTTCCATAACTCATACCGGCAAAACGTCTTCGAAAACAAAATCTTTTCCCTCTGTACCTTCAACGCCACCTCTTCTTTTTATTGCCAACTTTACACCGGTTGAACGTTCGCATTATCCTTGTGGAGTCCCATTTGGCGGCACTTGGCGTGAAATTTTAAACACCGATGCCGCTTCTTATGGCGGAAGCAATCGCGGTAATAAAACAGTATTTGCATGCCCGGAGCCTTGCGACCAACAACCGTATCGTCTCGATTTGTACCTACCTCCACTTTCTACCCTCATTTTTGAATACGAAGGGAAACAAATTTTCAGAAAAACTTCGAAAAGCCTTGACTCTTAAAACCCTCCCGCAAAAACTCTTTTTAGAATGATCGATATTCGTATCGAACATCTTACAAAATTTTTTGGAAACGTTGTTGCTTTAAACGATCTAAGTTTTTCCATCCATTCGGGCGAATTATTTTTCTTACTCGGTCCAAGCGGTTGCGGAAAAACAACGCTTTTACGAACCATCGCTGGTTTTTATGCACCCGATTCCGGGTGCATTTTTTTTGGGAACAAAGAAATTTCCAAATTACCACCCTATAAACGAAAACCCGGGATGGTGTTTCAAAATTACGCCCTATGGCCTCACATGACCGTTGCACAAAACGTCGCGCTTGGCCTCGTCCAAAAAAAATTACCAACCCATGATATTCAGCAACAGGTAAGCAAAATTTTGCAATCGGTTCGAATGGATGCCTATGCGAACCGAAAACCAAATGAACTATCGGGCGGACAACAACAGCGCGTAGCGCTAGCACGCGCATTAGCCATTCGACCGAGATGCCTTTTGTTAGACGAACCTCTTTCGAATTTAGATGCGAAATTACGGATGGAAATGCAGATGGAAATTCGCCGCATCTGTAAAGAATTTCAACTCACAACCGTCTACGTTACACATGATCAAAAGGAAGCGTTATCCATCGCAGATCGAATGGCCATTTTTTCAGAAGGGAAAATCGAGCAAATTGGAACTCCTCTTGATTTATATAAATGCCCTTGCAACCGATTTGTTGCACATTTTTTGGGAGAAACGAATTTCCTCGATGGAACGGTTCTTCCTTATCAAAAGCCAGCCGCCGATGCAGCACCTTACTTGCATCAAGGAAGTACGTTGAACGCTTCTTCAGAAGCTCCTTGGGGATCGAAACAAGAGCAAGAAGAAGAGCAAACTCTCGATAATTTTGTGGCGGCTTCTAACCCACAACCGCTCGAATTAGCTCCGGAAGTCCTCGTACAAACCGAATTGGGGCGATATCGCGGCGTATGGCATTCAGGCCAACCCATTCCGCAAACCGGAGAAAAGGTAACGCTATCCATTCGTCCAGAAGCGATTAAATTAAAACCGTACCGCATGACGGAAAACTCGACCGACGGTATGATTGGCCAAACCATTTATTACGGTGAAGTCGCCCATTACGAATTTGTGAAAAACCACATCAAATTGCAAATTTCCGAGTTAAACCCCAAACACCTTCATCAAAATTTGCAAAAAGGGCTTTTTGCCAATGTGAAAGTGGATGATGTGGTGGTTTTACAACCGTAATGAGGAAAAAATTTTTCCTAATTTTCCTCGCAATTGCGCTCGTTATTGCCTTGCCGTTTCTTTTCCGGCGACCAGGGATTTCCTTAACCCAACAAACCGATGATACGGTTGTAATTCTCACACCCCATAATGAATCGATCCGATTGGAGCTCGAATTAGGATTCCGCGATTGGTATTTTCAGCGAACCCAACGAACGGTTAAAATCGATTGGCGAGTACCCGGAAGCACCAACAATTGTATTCGCGTGATGCATACGAGCTTCGAAAACGCTTTTCAGCAGTATTGGGAACAAACCCTCCACCGAACGTGGGACGCAACCATCCAAGAGGGATTTCGGAATCCTACACCCAAAAACACTGCGGGCAAAGAAGCACGCGAAGCGTTTTTAGCTTCCAATATTAGTTGCGGCATGGATCTTTTTTTTGGTGGCGGAATCGTCGAATTTAAAAAAGAAGCAGAAATCGGTCATTTTGTCCCGTGCGATTTGCAGAAACGACACCCCGAATGGTTCCAAGAAAATTGTATCCCTGCAACCATTGATGGCGATAGCATGTATGATCCGCAAGGACGATGGTACCCAACCTCTCTTGCGAGTTTTGGGATGATGTATAATACCGACCGTATCCGCGACTTACAGATCCCTGCACCTCAACAATGGGAAGATTTAACACAACCAGCTTTTTATCATCAAATTGCCATGGTTGATCCCGTTCAAAGTAGTGTAGTCGTCAAATGCTTTGAAATGATTCTGCAACAACAAATGCAGCAAGTTCGAAAAGAGATTTTGCAAAAAACCGGCCAAACCGAATGCACCCCATCGGAACGAGATCAAATGTTGAACGAGGGATGGCTCCGCGGATTTCGATTGATTCAAAAGATCATGGCGAATGCTCGTTATTTTACCGATAATTCGATTACAACCGTTTGGGATGTGAATCAAGGGAATTGTGCTGCCGGTATCGTTGTAGACTTCTACGGACGCCATCAACGTTCTGTCACACGTCAACGCAGTGGAAGCGACCGAATACGCTTCGTCTTACCTAAAAACGGTTCATGTTACTCTCCTGATCCCATTGCATTGCTTCGCGGAGCACCCAACCGAGAGGTTGCACAATGGTTTATCGAATATGTTCATTCCGAAGAAGGGCAAGATCGGATCGGATTTCGATCCATCGCCGAAACCAAGCAAAAACCTCTTTCGCTTCCCGACGATCCAACCACCCGTCGATTGCGCTCTCACCAACCGCGCTATTACGCTTTGCATCGCATGCCCGTTCGCAAAGATTTTTACTGCGATGCAAAAAAGCCCTTTCAATCTTCTCCAGATACAAACCCGTTTGCAAAAATCAATGATTTTGTTTTCCAACCAACGTGGACAGCGCCTACTTTTAAAGCAATTCGATTGCTTTCCAAAATTTTATTCTTGGACACCTACACGGAACTTTCGAAAGCCTGGAAAGCGATTTTAGATGCAAAAGCAGCCGGCCGAACGCAAGATGCTCAACGCGCTCTGGCTTTGCTCGAAAATTTCGAGGACCTGAGCTATTCTTGGGTGCTCAAAGAATTGAATCCTCTATTGCAATCAGGGAATGTACGCGCGCAAATGCAGCTAGAAACAACCTTGATCCAACGTTTTTATCGGCAATATCGACAAGCGTTCCAGTTGGCAAACGGAAAATTTCTTAAAAAACTCCGTAATGATTAGGATGAAACCAGCACCAACATACAATACCCACCAATTGCTTCCCATTTCTAAACAAATCTTGTTGGCTGAATGTTCGGTACTCCGTGCAAAACTTCGTCAACAAGGTAAAACGTTGGTGTTTACCAATGGGTGTTTCGATTTATTGCACGCTGGGCATGTAATGGCGCTAGAAGCTGCCAAACGACAAGGTACCGTTTTGTGGATAGGGGTCAACTCCGATGCAAGTATTCACGCGCTAAAAGGAAATGATCGGCCGATTTATTCTCAAAATGAGCGATTGTACTTATTGAACGCCTTGCAGTGCGTAGATGGATTATTGCTGTTTGAAGGGACCCATTGTGCGCAAGAATTATCCTGCATTCAACCGGATGTTTATGTAAAAAGTAGCGATTATTCTATCGCAACCCTGCACCCGCAAGAACGACAAGCATTGGAATCTTGCCACGCAAAAATTCTCTTTCTGCCCATGCTTCTCGGCCGAAGCACCACACAAACCATTGTTCAATTGCGTTCTCTCGCCTAAACGGGCGACCGCTTTTGCACACTTTCAAAACGTTGCATTGTATCTTTTTCTAAAATGCTGATTGTCTAATGAACCGTCATTTATCGGTAACGACGAAATGCCGGCGTTTCTAGCAAGAAATAGCCTACCATCCAATTTTTTAACCGTGAAGAAGTCCGTTTTGGTTTCTCTAGTAAAGATTCTGCTTTTGAAATTTCCGGCTTCAACACTTCTGTTGATACGTTCCCTTTTGCTAAATCTTTCGCAAAAGGCGCGCCATCGCACGGAATTTCAGAAGCAACAAGATCTTCCCGTAAAACCGAAACCTCTTTCTTCGGAAAGCTTGGCTCGCTTGGCAAAGGAACCGTTTCGGACCATTCCCGTGAAATCGGTGGTGGAAGTTTTTGTCCTTCCTCTTTTGTTTTCGTTGTCTCTTGCCATTCTTCTTCAAAAACTTCGGATGCTTCGTCGTCGCCTTCCACCTCCGAAACCTCTGGTTCCTCTTCTCGCGCAACCATCGGTGGAATCGAAGGAGCGGATGAACCACGTTTCCGATCTGCTCTTTGTAAGCAAGCATATTTCCAAAGCGTCCATCCAACGACCAGGACAAACGTCAGCCAATCTTCCCACCCGAAGGTCATAAAGGATGCTGCGCTAATTGATCACGCATGGCGGTATCGGCCTTCATATTTTCCATTTTATAGTAATCGAACACGCCCATTCGGCCTTTCTGGAATGCTTCTGCAAGCGCTAAAGGAACCGCCGCTTGTGCTTCCACCACCTTCGCCTGCATTTCTTCTACCCGAGCTTTCATTTCTTGCTCCAACGCAACAGCCGTAGCACGGCGCATTTCAGCACGCGCCTGCGCCATATTTTTGTTCGCTTCCGCTTGCGATACCTGCAATTTCGCCCCAATATTCTCTCCGATATCGATATCGGATACATCGATCGATAAAATTTCGTAAGCCGTTCCTACATCTAAACCACGTTTCAGCACTTCTTTAGAAATCAAATCCGGGTTTTCCAACACCTGTTTGTACGTCTCTGCCATTCCGATGGTCGCCACAATTCCTTCTCCAACACGCGCTACGATCGTTTCTTCCTGCGCACCGCCCACAAAACGATCCAAATTGGTACGAACGGTCACCCGCGCACGCACTTTTACCTCAATGCCATCCTTTGCGACCCCATCCACCGACGTTCGATCTTGCGGACAATCGATCACCTTCGGATTCACCGATGTATGAACCGCTTCCAAGACGGTTTTGCTGGTTCCTTTCGTTGCCAAATCAATTGCACACGCACGCACAAACGACAATTTAATACCGGCTTTATCCGCTGCAATCAGCGCCTGCACGGTTTGCACCAAATTCCCGGCGGCTAAAAAATGCCCTTCTAATTCATCGGTTGTTAAGGACAGTCCTGCTTTCATGGCGGTAATACGACAATCCACCACCAATCCATATGGAACTTTTCGCAAATACATTGCCAATAAATTTGGAATGCTGACGTACGCACCTGCTAACCATGCACGCAACCACACCATAAAAAAAGGAATCACAAAAATCACGCCAATCAGCACGACGACGCCCAAAATTACCCAAAAAATATCCACGATTTCCATACATTTTTTAGTATAATCAAAAATGATCAAAATTCAAATTTCATGTTTTCCTCAACAAGCGATTTTTTACAAAAAATTGCTTCAAAGAAGCTTTTATCCTCTCTTTGACTCCAAGCCCAAAAAACATTCATCCATCATCGTATCGATTACATCCAATAACGATTGCTGAGGCGGCACTGATAACAGTTCCGTTAAACGATGGGCATCCTCCAAAAAACGCGCATGCGCTGGTTCTGGATCGGATAAAAAAAGATTCATTTGTCGCGCAATCGCAATTGCTTGGAAAGGGGTATTTTGCAAAATTTCTGGGAAAGCTTCGCGTTGCAAAAGCAAATTGGCCATAGATAAGTAAGGAACCTTGACCAGGCGTTTGCCACAAAAAAAGGTGATCGGATTGGCTCGATACGTCACCACTCCGGGAATGCCTGCAAACGCTACTTGTAAAGATGCCGTTCCTGAAGACATCACCGCACCGCAAAATCCAACGGATACATTTGATACAGAACAGATGGTTATATCATCACCCGCCTGTGCTTTGAGGTATGCACCTACCGCTTCATTCGGAAACGGGACCACCGCCTGTAAGGAAGGGTGTTGCTTTCTCAATTGCTGAAAAACCTCCTGTAAAAGAGGAAAAATACGAACAACCGCGCTTTTGCGACTTCCCGGCAATAATAACAGCGCCCCTTGCGGATCATAACGGAAAGGATTCGGCTGTTGTAACAACGGATACCCTACAAAATACACCGGAAGATTGGTATCGGCAAAACCCGCAGGCTCAAACGGGAAAATGACGGCCAATGCATCCAACCATCGCGCCATCGAAAATCGACGACGCGCTTTCCATGCCCAAATTTGTGGTGCAATGTACCCTAAAATTTTCACCGAGCCACCACCTTTTTGGCTTAAATGCTCTCGATATAACGCCTTCGCAAAACGCAAATTGAATCCAGGAAAGTCCACCAAACAAACCATTTTCGGTTGATACACGCGCACCCATTCCACCAACCATCGCAGCAACTGCTTCCATCGGCTATAATGCGAAACAACTTCCATGAGGCCTACTGCAGAAAACGGCATCATATTGATGAACAAATGCGCACCGGCCGCTTCCAAAGCTGGTCCGCCGGTCGCACAAATAGACCATTGCGGATGGCGCTTTTTCAGCTCTCGAACACAAATCGCCGCATGCTGATCGCCAGAAGGCTCCCCAGCAACAACCAATAAATCGACCCGTTTCACCTCAACAGGATTTTCTTTTTGTACCACCACAGCATTGATCTACCTTAAGCACTCTTCCACGACTTGATCGTTCCTTTTTCATCTAACGTAGGTAAATGGAAATTTTTCCATGGCTCTCGTTTTTTTTAAACTAAAAAATTGCTCACATCGCACCTCACGTTACTAAATGATTGGCTTGGATTTGCCGCGTAATCTCCAACGCCACCGATAAAGCCGAACGCGCTACCACCCCGTTTACTTTTGGCTGATGTGCATGTACGATGCAATCAACAAAGGCACTCAATTCTGCCCGCAACGGTTCAACTTTTTGCAACGGAATCGGTTCGGTTTTAATCTGTCCCGATTCTTTCCATACCCGATGGCCGCTTTGTCCCATAAAATCGAGCGATACATAACTGCCAGGTTGAAAAATACGAATCACCCGCTCCTTTTTTAAACTTACTCGAGAGGCATTAAACGTTGCGATACAACCATTTTCAAAATGAAGGCGCGCATTGGCAATATCTTCTGTAGTCGATAACACCTGAATCCCGATGGCTTCGATCGATCGAATGGGCGATCGTACCAATTGCAACACAATCCCCAAATCATGAATCATCAAATCAAGCGTAACCCCTACATCTGTATTGCGTTGCGGAAACGGAGATAACCGATCGGCGGTAATAAATTTTGGCGACCGTACCTGCGCTTCTAAAAACTCATTCACTGGATTAAAATGTTCCACATGGCCCACTTGCAAATAGCGATGTTTTTTTTCTGCCGCCGCGATCATCGCTTCTGCTTCTGATAAATTGCTACAAAGCGGCTTTTCTACGAAAAGATGGCAACCGGCTTGTAATAATGGAATGGCAATGGATGCATGCGTGATCGTTGGAGTCACCACACTGATGCCTTCGCATTGTTGCGCTAAGGCTTCGGGTGATGAGAAAACGGAACATCCGTATTTCCTTCCAATGATTTCTGCACGCGTCTGATCGGTATCAAAAACCCCCACCAGCTGAACGTTTTCCATCTCGGCATAAATACGGGCATGATGCTCTCCTAAATACCCAACGCCCACCACACCGCATCGAATGTTATGGTTCATGCAAACTCCCTCCTTTCAAAATCATCTGCCGATCGGTTTGTTTCGAAAAAGCCACCGAATGCGTCACCAAAATAAGGCCGGTATGCATCAACCGGCATGTTTGCAACAACAACTCCATTACACGCGCACCGGTCGCCTCATCTAAACTTCCGGTTGGTTCATCGGCCAATAATAATGTTGGTTGTGTGAGTAACGTACGTGCAATCACCACCCGTTGTTGCTCACCTCCCGATAAATGCGTCGGAAGCCGATCCAACAATGATTCAAGCCCTAAAGTTTCTATGATCTCTTCCCAACAGTTCGGAACCGCTCTTGTTCGCGTTTGCACCCAAAGTGGATACTGAATATTTTCTCGCACCGTTAATTCTTCGATTAAATGGTACTGTTGAAAAATGTACCCAATTCCTTGGATTGAAGCGTTTTCCCCACCGATAATGGGCTTCCCTTGAAAAACAATCGAGCCACTTTGCACGGTTTCTAACCCGCCAATCGCGAACAATAAGGTCGATTTTCCAGACCCCGAAGCGCCGCAAATGGATACCGTTTCGCTTGCATGCAACGTAAAAGAAACATTTTTCCACAAATCATGACCCTCGAAACGTTTCGATAGACCTTGAACAACCAACAACGGCAGCGATTCCTTTTGCAAAGGAGGCACCGTTTTCCATGACGGTGTTTTATCCAAACCATCCGAAACTTGCATGCTGACGTTATCCTCCATTGCGCAAACGATTGACCAAGGGAATCCGCTGAAGACGCCACATCGGCAATAAGCTAGCCAACCCTGTAATAAGTAGCGTAAAGAAAACAATCCAACCAGCATCTTTCCAGCAAAACAGCGCTGGGAGTGTTTCGACATCATAAAAATTCCACAACATATCTTTCGGCAACAACCATCCGGTCAAACCTTGAACAATCGCATTGCGATAATACAGCACGATTCCCGCACATACGAAACCGATTCCGATACCGCAAACCCCTAAAACCAATCCTTGTATGCCAAATAAAATTGCCGTTTCCCAACAACTCGCTCCCCATGTTCGTAACAACGCCAATTCTCGTTGCTTTCGAACCACCGAAGACATCAAGCCACTGCTCATCGAAAAAGCGGCCACCGCAACTACAAACAATAGGACAAAAAAACACATGCTTTTTTCCAGCTTGAGAATATAGAAAAAATCTGCGTTGAGGGCATTCCAAGCATAAGCAGTTGCGTACGACGGCAACAACGCATTCAGCGCTCGGCATATTTTTCCTAACTGCCTTTCATCGGCTTTCACGCTCCATCCATGAACCTGCTGCCCCAATCCATACAAATCTTGTAAAATGGATAAAGGAAACAAAAGGGTCGATCGATCGATTTCCGCCCAGCCGGTTTGAAAAATTCCCTGAACTTTTACTTCTCGTGGCAATATGATTTCCTCTTGCTTAATTGCTTCTAATGCCAACGGAGAGTATAAATCAAAAGTATCTCCTACCTGCAATCCGCATTCCTGCGCCAAAGATTGACTGATCCATACTCCCGTTTTCCAATCGCTTGCAGATCCTTGCACGATAAAACGACGGATGGGCAATACCGATAAAGCGGTTTCCGGATCTAACCCAAGGCATTTCGGCAAAGCCACTCGATTCTTATGCTGTATCATTGCAATTCCATTCACAAAAGGCGTTACCGCTTGCACACCCGGAACTTTTTTCCATTCTGCTACCTCTTTTTCAGAAAAATCAACTGGTCGCGTGGCTAAAATTTTAATGGAGCCATGAATCTGTATCAATTTTTGCGCAATGTGATCATCAAACCCATTCATAATACTTATCACGACCAATAGCAATGTTACACCAGCTGCAATCCCCAACATCGACATACCGGTAAAAAAGGTCCCAAATCGCCTTCGTGGAAACAAATAGCGAAAAGCAAGATAGAAAACCCACCCATGCATATGGTCTTATTGTCCTCTTTTCGATCGAAAATACGCAAGGTTTTTCCTCGCTTGTAAACCCTCAAAGGGCGGAACCATCTTTCGTTTTAGGGGAAGAAACACCTAACAAGCCGATATCCCTTACAAGGGGAAAATCTTTGAAACTTTTTGAATCGCTTAGAAAAACGATCGATCGAAAATTTTTTATCCTATGCGCAACGGCATAATGACACACTGAAACTTTTCTTTCGTTTTGATCACACCCGGACTTACATCATCCTTAAATTCAAATATAACGGTATCTTCGGTCAACGCTTTGAGCGGATCCATCAAAAACCGCGCATTAAAAATGATCGAAACTGGTTCTTTTGCGGCGTATTGAATCGCGATCGATTCTTGCGCTTCCCCAAACTCTGCGCTTGAGGCAGAAACCTCCAATAAATTTTCCGTAAAGGTCAATCGAACCGTATAATTATCCAAGCTGGAAACCAACGATACCCGTTGGATACTTTCCAACCATAACGCACGATCCAATTGAACACGCTGCTCGGTTGCTTTCGGAATAACCTGTAAATAATTGGGAAACGTTCCTTCAATTTTTTTAGAAACCAAGTAAATCGACTGTACCAATCCACTTTTTTGTGCATTCTCATCTAAGGATAAATCAAACCCGATTTGCTTTTCATTGTAATATACCCGCATCGATGCCGCTTGTTGTAGCAAATGCTCTAATTCTTGCACCGCTTTTGCAGGCAAAATAAAAGATTTTCCTCGAAAAGAAGCAGGAACGGCTACCTCTTGTTGCATAAGACTTAAACGACGTCCATCCGTTGCGACGATATGCAATTCGGTTTTATCCGCTTCTTCCTTGAAGGAAAACAAAACCCCGTTTAACAAATAACGATTTTCATCTTCCGATTGCGCAAACGAAACATGCTGTAACCATCTTCGCAATTGTTGCTGTTCCAAGCATAACCCTTCCTCTTGCGGGAAAAGTGGCAAATTGGGAAAGTCGTGATCATTCATTCCCATCATCCGGAATTTTGATCGTCCGCAATGTAATTTCGCTTGTTCTGAAGAACAATCCAAATCAATCATTCCTTCCGGCAAGGCTTTTACAATCGACGCTAATTTTCGCGCGGGTAAGGCCAACGAACCCGGTTCTTTGATTTCTGCAGCAACGGTACAACGAATACCCATATCCAAATTCGTTGTGGTTAATTCCAATCCACCTTCTTTCGCACACAAACGCACATTGCTCAATACTGGTAAAGTCGTTCGCATACCAACCACATTGAGCACTTGCTGCAATCCGTTGCTCAGTGCATTTTTTTCAATCCGAACCTTCATAGTTGTTTTTTATTAAATAGAAATCAATATCGATTTCAAACATTTTCAATGACCGTACTACCGTGTTTTTTTCAAAAAGCAGGTTTTCAAAAACTGACTTACATAGGAGAAACTGAGTTTCCCAGCTCGACGCTTTTTCCAATCATCATCGTTAATTTCATCCCACATGTTAAAATCAAAGGTCGCCAAACATTGTTGGCAAATGGCTTGCTTCGCTCGCATCATTTCTTCAGGAGAAGAAAAATCGAAAATCGAACCAATACTTGTATTGTTCATACAACATACCTTGCAATTTCCTTCCACATCAGGCCATGCAACAGCAATGCGATCGCAACCGTTCATTACTTTTTTCGAACGATATAAATGGTATCCCATGAATAAATCCTTCGAAACCCTTGTTAAGTATTCCACTGGCAACGTTTGTTGGAGATATTGCCAACTTTTTTGTGGATCATTGATATACGCATAATAAGGCGCAAACTGCATTCCTAAGGATTTCGCCCAACGTCGCGCCGGTTCAATTTCGGACACATTAAATTGATAAATATGGAAACGAAGCAACAAAAAACCAAAAAATCCATGCTGACGAAACGCTCGTACCATCCATTCAATATTCGATCGAATCTGGTGAAAATCCAACTGATGAATCTTATCATACGATGCTTGGCTAAAGCCACATAAGGAAAAAGAAATATTCCCAATTGCACTTGCATCAAAATTTTCCGGCAATTTTGGACGAATACTTCCATTCGATGCTAAGGACATTAAGCAATGCTCTCGCGTTCCTACATCAATTATTTTTGTAAGTTCCGGATGTAAAAAAGACTCATTCCATGAGTACAAACCGAGCACACCGGTTTCATCCAAAAAATGAGCTGCCTTGCAATGACGTACCAGTTTTTCGAAAAAACCAACTTCCATAAAAGGTTTTTTCGTCGATCGAACCTGCTGTAAGTTATCATAACCTTTTTGACAGTAATAACACTTCGCATTGCACACATCCGCAATACCTACATAAATCGAACGGTGTTTTTTCGCTTTCCAGTACTTCCAAAATCGTTTAGCTGCTGCACAGGCCTTTCGAAATTGCGTCATGTTTTTATTTTTTCATTTCCATCGTTACAAAGCAATCTATTTTGACCCTAACAAACCGTTTGTGTTCCTTGCCTTCTTGGATTATAATAGTTTATATGGATTCTTCGGTTGTCATCGAACTTTCTTCCAAAGCTATGACGATGGTTTTATTGCTGTCCCTTCCTTCTATTTTGCTAGCTACACTGGTCGGTCTAGGTGTTAGTTTGTTACAAGCATTAACGCAAGTCCAAGAACAAACCCTTAGCTTTGTCGTACGTCTGATTTGCATTGCCCTGGTACTTCTGTTAACCGCCCATTGGATGGGAACGGAAATGATACGCTACACTGAATCCATTTTCTACTTTCTTCAACAACGGTCTCCTTCATGACCTTAGAACAATTACAACCGCTTTTGGACTCCCTGTTGGTGTTGGGAATGTGCAGCAGCCGTGTTTTCGGTTTCTGTTCAACATCCGCCTTCTTTTCTTCGCAATATGTAAGCGGAATCGCCGGCCGTGCTCTGGTATTGGCACTAACGCTCGTAATCGTTCCTCCCTTGTTCGAACCTGCCATCGCTCTTTTGCAAAACGACAAAGGTTTTTTTGGGATTCTCTTATGCAAAGAAGTTCTTCTCGGCGCTATTTTCGGATGGCTCAGCAATTTTCTATTGTACGTTGCACAAGGAATTGGGTTCATCATTGATACGCAGCGAGGAGCTGCCATGGCTAGCTTGTTTGACCCAATTTCCAACTCTCAAACCAGCCCGCTGGGTGATTTTCTTCTAAAATTTGTGATGATTTTGGCCATTTCCAGTGGAGGATTTTTACTCTTTTTAAAAGGATTGTATTTCAGCTACGAACAACTTCCGGTCTTGATCCCCATGGAACCGTTAGCTTCGTGGTGGAATACTTTTTTTATCCATACCATGGGAGGGAAGCTGTTTTCCTTGATTTTTCTTCTAGGAGGTCCAGTCTTATTTATCCTGTTCTTATCCGAATTCGGCCTGGGATTAGTAACTCGTTTTGCACCCCAATTGAACGTATTCTTTCTCTCCATGCCGATCAAAAGTGAGCTCGCGATGTTCTTTTTTATCCTCTATTTGTCTTACCTAACGCGGTATTTTTGCACGCATTTTGAGCCCCATAATGCCGTCACAACGCTTTTAAAGGCGCTTCATGGCTGAAAAAACCGAGCAACCAACCGCAAAAAAATTGCGAGATGCTCGCAAAAAAGGACAAGTTGCCAACAGCAAAGATGTCACCTCTACTGCCTTGTTAATCGTCATTTTTTCGTACTTCGGGATTCGGCACGAAACCATTTTCCAAGCACTGTTGGAGGTAACCGTTGCTCCGGCTCGTTTTTTTCAAGAATCTTTTGGAGAAGCTTGTCAACATACCGCATTAGCTTGTTTATGGGCCACCGTTCAAGTTCTGTTGCCGTTGATGATGCTGGTCTTCTTAACGGGCATTTTCGCGAATTGTTTGCAATTCGGACTACTGTTTTCTCCAGAAGCCATCAAACCGGATTTCAACAAGCTCAACCCGATTTCCAAACTCAAGCAAATTTTTTCCCTCAAAAACTGCATCGAATTTCTCAAATCTTCTTTCAAAATTCTCTTCTTAAGCACTCTGCTGTACTTTGTTATTCGCAACACCTTAGATCCGCTCCTCAAAACACCCTTTTTATCCGTACCGGACTTTACAAACCTGATGTTTCCGATTCTGAAGCGTTTCGTTATGAATGTGGCATTCGCTTACGGACTGGTGGCACTTTTTGATTTTATTTTTCAGCGCTACAATCACAAAAAACAACTCATGATGACCAAGGATGAGGTCAAGCGGGAATTTAAGGAACAAGAGGGAGATCCTACCATTAAAGGGAAGCGCAAACAGCTTCATCGCGAGCTTTTACAAGGAGGACCGATCCAAAAAACCAAACGCGCTTCTGCTCTGATTGTCAACCCGACCCATTACGCCGTCGCGATTTATTACAACGAACTCGTGACCCCTTTACCGTTCGTATTGGCAAAAGGGGTTGATTTCCAAGCGCAACAAATGAAAAAAGTCGCTGCTGAATACCACATCCCCATTCTAGAAGATATTCCCTTAGCCCACGCCCTATACGATTTGGCAGAAGAAGGGCACTACATCCCTCGTGAATTGATTGAACCCATCGCGAAGGTGATTCGTTGGTTACAGGAACAAAAAAAACAACCATCCAAACCTTTCTGATACTTTATCGATCGATTCAAAATCTTCATCTCTTTTCGCCTCGTACGGATCCACATCCGCCTTTTAAAATACTTTCCCATAAAAGCGCAATGTGTCCATTTTTTATCAAAAAAGGTAACTTAGCAAAAGCGCACATTTTTGCGCCCCTTCGCTGGGTAAAGAATAAAATCATTCATGGGGTTGAACCAGAGGAGGAAGAAGCTCATCGATTGTTGCAAAGCGGCGAATATGATCACATTTACACCGAAGCTGTCGGTGCTCATACCGGATCGGCTACCTTATATCTTCCGAAAAGCAAAGCGTGCGCTTCCTTGCGTACCGTTGATCCAGCCATTGCAGCCGCTATCAATTTTGATGAATCCATGTGGAAGCAACCACAAAAAATCACCATTTCTGTCAAAACCCTTGCTGATTTGTTGGATCCTTCTTGTTCCTACGATTTTATCAAAATGATCTTAATGGGCTCTGATCACGACGCTCTTGTATCGGCCAATGAATCGTTGTTTCTCCATGGGATCGGCATTTGTTGTGAGGCAAGAAGCGTTCCTCTATTTCAAGGCATGCATACGATCGAAGAAACCACGGATTTTTTAAAAAAGAAAGATTTCTTCCTGCTACAGGCACGAAATTTCGATGCATTTTTCTTCAACACCATTTACACAAAAAATCCCGTACATATCAACACCCTCGAACAAGTGCTGAAACATTGCTTGCTGGGATTTTTGCTCCAACATCCTTACTACATCTATGCCGTGTTGAAACATTATGAAGAGAAAAACGGGACGCAAAAAATTCTCGATCCCGTTTTCCGCATCCTAGGAATTCCGCGCTCGTAAGCCTTTTTGCTTTTCAACGATCACGGATTTCCGTTATAAGAAAAATGTGCCTTCCCTCTTGCAACGTTATCTGTTGCGTCAATTTTTCTTTGCCACTCTGAATACGGTTTTGCTGTTTGTTTTTGTCTTAATCGCCGGAAATGCCATGAAAGATATCCTTCCCTTGCTTGCAAGCGGAAAAATCGAATGGTCTTTCTTCTTCGACACGATGCTACACCTCATTCCATCCATGGTGGCTTACTCATTACCGCTAGGCATCTTGACCGCTACCTTATTGGTACTAGGGCGTCTTTCTTCGCAAAACGAGCTGATTGCAATGAAAGCCTCTGGGCTTAGTTTGTGGTATATCATTGCTCCCTTGCTGCTGTTAGCCAGCCTCAGTACGATTTTTACGCTCCTGGTGAATTTTCATTGGGGACCTCATTCAATCGTGTATTACCGCAAAGCCTTAGGGAATTTAATTCGCCAAAAACCGCTGTCCTTCATTCAAGAAGGAACCTTTGTAAAAGACTTTCCTGGTTACTTGTTTTACATCGAAAAAAAACATGAAAACGCGGTTGAAAATTGCTGGCTTTGGGAATTGGATAACCGGCAAGAATCCGGCGTAAACTTATTTTTGCATTCTCAGCAAGGGGTCCTGCGGTACGATGAGAAAAAAAACGCCATTGTCTTAACCCTGCTGAAAGGATCCGGAGAAAAATACAATGGTTCGATCGATGGACAAGCAGTTTCGTTTGAAAGTACCGATATTGCCTTACCATTAACCACGATGCTTGGGAAAGAACATTTTCACAAAAAAGTCGGCTATATGACATTATCCGAATTGCGCCGCGAGCGTAAAAAGGCAGAGACGATTCCGCATCCACCACTACGAGAGCGAAGCAAAATTCTTCTTCAGCTGGAAATTCAAAAAAACGCGGTGATGTCGTTTGCGGTCTTATCGCTGGTGTTGATCGCCATTCCTCTCGGGATGAAACTCAGCCGCGCAGAAACATCCGCTAATATCGTCCTCGCAATTGGGCTTGCGCTCAGTTTTTACTTCATCGTCATGGCGATTTCCTGGCTAGAATCGGTCCCGCAATATCGACCAGATTTTTTAGTGTGGTTACCGCATCTTCTCTTTCAAGGACTCGCGATCTATCTGTTTCGACGCGCCTTACGGCATTAAAAAGATTTTTCCAATATCTCAGAAATCACTCAGCGTGTTTTTTCAAAAAAATTTTTGATTGAAAATGAGCTGTGTTTTTTTACAAATTTTTTCAGCATGAAAAAGTTCATCATAGGAGCGATTGTTCTTTATGCCACATGGGCAGGTTGGCAAATTTGGAAACATAATCAAGCCGTCACGTATACCGCTCATAACATGAAAGAAGTGAGCCGTTGGATTCAACAAGAAACCGCTGATTACCGTCCTGAGGATATTTTATGTTGCTTCGACATCGACGACACCCTTATACAGCTCGATTATCCACCGCTATCCTCCGACTCTTTTCAAAAACACAAAAAAATCTTTCAATCATTGCAAAAGCGTTATTGTCCTCACATTACAGAATCCGTTCTGTATTTCATGCTGCGTGCGCAGGTATCATCGCACGTCCACCTAGCTGATCCCAATTTTCTTTCCTATTGCCACTACTTTCCTCCACAAACCATCGCCTTTACGGCATCCGGAACCGAAAAGTGTTTGAGGCAAGCGATCACCACCTTACGGTATCAAGAATTAAAGCGTTTCGGGATTTCTTTCGAACAAGCCTTCCCTTTTTCTTCTCGCTCCATCGATTCGATTACTTTTGAAAACGGAATGCACCCGGAATATTATCGAGGAATTTTGTTTTCTTCTCCTCAACTACAAGGTGCGGGATCCAAAGGTGCCGTTTTATGCGCTTTTCTCAAAACCCTACCACACCTACCGAAATGCGTTTTATTGGTGGATGATCGCCAAACCAACCTTCAAACCGTTCAACAGTCTCTTCATCAACAATTCCCCAACATTCGATATATCGGTATTTTGTATCAAAGGAAGCATTCCTTTCCGGTCTCTCAAAAAGAATTTACCTCCTCGATAGAAGCATTGTTGAAAAAAGTCTTTCCTCCCTCTCAAAAAGAACAAACCTTATAAAACGTTTTCTCGTTCGTCGGTTCTATCAAGCATTCGGTAAGTAATGTTTGATCGTGTGTTTGTTTTTCCTTGAAGGTGTACAGAAGCTTTTCTATACTAAAAGAAAGTTGCTTCTATATGCCTCTTCCTTCTGGAGTCCAAGTAATTCTTTCCCGTATGAAAGAAGTCGGTACGTATTTGCAGCAACAAATCGCTCCCTATGATCCACAGCAGGTATTGTGCTTGTTTGATATCGACATGACCCTTTTGCAACCAGATCATCCCGCAACCTATCTGCCCAATGTGCGCCAACACGAGGATCTGTATCATGCCATCCAAAAACAGTACCCTGAACAAGACGTTTCCTTGACGTTTGCTTTCAATTTTCTCCTTCCACAACGCGTGGTGGATCCTGACGTTTATGACGTGTTGCAAAACCTTTCGGTCAAAACCATCAGTTTGACAGCTACCTTAACCGGAGATTTCTTAGGCACCCGCATGGAAGTCCGTCGATATGAACATTTAAAAGAAAACAACTTTTCTTTTGAAAACACGTTTCCGCAATCAGAAATCATTCTTTACCAATGCCCTTGCTATCGGGGGAATTATCCGGTTTTTTATAAAGGGATTTTGCTGTCCAACAGCGAGCGTGGCAATACAACCAAAGGAACCGTTTTGTGCGCCTTTTTACAAACCATCGGATGGACACCGCAATGCGTTTTGCTCGTCGATGATCGCGTAAAAAATCACGCTGACATGGAAGAAGCCCTCCAAACGACCTTTCCACAAACGCGTTACGTTGGGATTGAATTTACCGGCGCAGAAAACTATTGTCCGCAACCGATTTCCGCAGCAGACTTTCAAGCTTTTTGGTCGCATCGATTTGAACAAGCCAACCGCTTGCCCTATTCGCACACGCAAAAAACGATCGATTCCGAAGATTGGTTCAAACTGCCACAGTAATGCAACTTGCTTTCAAAAAATTTTCAAAGAAATTAAAAACCACTTTTCTGCCATGATTTTCCCATCACTTCGTTTGAAAAAACTAACCAATAGGCGAAAAAAATGAGCACCCTGGTGTTATTGCGCCATGGCGAAAGCTGTTGGAATCAAGAAAATCGATTCACCGGATGGACCGATGTGGATCTTTCCGAAAAAGGGAAGCAGGAAGCACGACAGGCTGCACAATTACTGAAAAAACATCATTTTTCCTTCGATGCTGCTTATACTTCTGTTCTCAAACGAGCAATTCGAACGCTATGGATCGTGCTGGATGAATTAGATGCGATGTGGATTCCCGTCGAACGCGCGTGGCAGCTCAACGAACGGCATTACGGTGCCTTACAAGGGCTTAATAAAGCAGAAACTGCCGAAAAATACGGAGAAGCGCAAGTGCATACCTGGCGGCGAAGTTATGAGGTACGCCCACCCTTATTGGAACGCACCGATGCTCGTCATCCCTGCCAAGATCCGCGGTATGCTTCTTGTGCACCGGAAAGCTTGCCATCAGGAGAGTCTTTACAAGATACCCAAGCACGATTGTTGCCATATTGGCAATCTACCCTTGCTCCCGCGATTCGATCGGGGAAAAAATTGCTGATCGTTGCACACGGAAATTCTCTGCGCGCGCTCGTACAATATTTGGATCATCTATCCAACGACGAAATCACCGCTTTAAACATTCCAACCGGAATCCCGCTTGTTTACGAATTGGATACATCGCTACACCCGAAACACCATGCGTACTTAGGCAATGCCGATGCTCTCAAAAAAGCGCAGCAAGCGGTCGCTCAACAAGGGAAAGCAAAACGGTAAAAATTCTTTATGGTTCATCGCTCCACTTCTATGAAAAAAAGCGTTCGGGAAAAAATATACCAACGGCTTCCTTCCTTAGAAGGGAAGGAATTACAACAAACCGTAACCTACCTCGATCGAGAACGCCAATTGCTGCATGCGATTTTCCACCTTTTGAGCGAATCCATTCTATTGGTTCATCAAAATGGCACCATTGAATTTTTCAACGAATCCGCTTCCCAATTACTGGGATTGCCAAAATCTTCTCTGCCATCCATGCCTTTGTGGCACTGGATTCCATCGCTCAAGCATTTCTTCTCGTCTCCTGCCGACTCTTCCCCAGATGTTCTTTCCAAAGAAACCGCATTAACGTATCCGGAAAAACGGTGGGTTCGGGTTCATGTACAACCCTTTTCCGAAAAATCCGAATCGGTGCGATGGATCGTGCTGCTGCAGGATATTACGCAAGAACGAAAGGCTTCCGAAGAGCAGCGACTGCAAGAACAGATGGATTCGGTGGTTCAATTATCCTCCGAAGTAGCGCATGAATTAGGGAATCCTCTCAATTCCATCAGTATCCACTTGCAACTCATTCAACGCACGCTTTCCTCCCTGCCGCCCTCCTTAGAAAACACCTCTCGTCTTCTTTCGTCCTTATCGATTTGCCAATCGGAAGTTCAACGGCTGGATGGCATTGTTCAACATTTTTTACAATCGGTTCGTCCTCGTGCATTGGAGCTCAAACGCGGAAGTCCCTTGCCAACCCTTCAGAATGTTTTATCGGTCTTACAACCCCAACTGGAAAACGCGCACATTGCCGTTCAATGGAATATCCCGCATAACCTCCCGACAATCTTCCTGGATGCTGCGCGTTTGCACCAAGCGTTTTTCAATCTTCTTAAAAATGCCATGGAAGCCATCGGAACCAACGGGTGGATTCGCATCTCGTTTTTGCAAGACGGACAATCGCTCATTTTAGCGTTTGCCGATTCAGGTTGCGGCTTTTCGAACGAACAAGCCGCCCATGTACTTTCACGGCACTCTCATACCCAAAAACCATCCGGTCATGGCATCGGCATGCTCATCGTACAACAAATTTTACGCGAACATAACGGTTCCGTAGAAATTGAAAGCAAAAAAGACGTTGGCTCCATCATCTACCTCAAATTTCCGCTTCCTGAACCGCACGTTTGTACGTTAAAAACGGAAAAGAAGTGAAATCATTTTTTCTCATTCAATAAGCCATTCCGATTTTTCTCGTTTCGAATACCCCCAAGGGATCAAGTTATGGCTTTCAGAACCTCCATTACAACGTCGACAACACGGATTTGGTTGATTCATCAATTTTTGCAACTCGCGACCGCTGTATTGAAAAACATCATACACTGGTACTTCTTCTATGCGTTCATGAAAAAACTCGTTGAAGTGTTTCAAAAAAACCCTCAAGCATGGACAAATTTTGGATTTGTAAAGCATACCACACCTACATTTACAATTTTTAAACTGTTCTTTTGGATCAGAAACTACATCAAAACGATAACGAAAATCGCGCCACAAAGAATAATTTGGTATGGTGCATACACAAAGTTTTTGTTGTTCACAAAAGTTTACCCATTCCTTTACTTTTTCTTGAAATGGCGTATAAACTGATATTCGTAAGATAATATTTTATTTTTGCGTAAACATTCAAAAAAGGAAGGTTTCATCTTTTTTAATAAAATTCCATTTGTTACGAAAACAATAGATGTGAATGGATAGAATTTCCTTACCGTAGATACGATTTGTTCGATTTGTGGGTGCAATAAGGGCTCCCCCCCCAGAATTTCGCATGTCCTTAGCGCTAATTTTTTCGACAACTCTTCTACGTCTTTTTCAAAAACCTTTGCATCGTAAAACCACGGTTTTTTCACCAAAGGCGAGCAAGCATCGCAACCCTTACAGTGTAAAATGCAATGATCGACAACGTGGAATCCTAAAAAATCAAGATGGGGCTTATGTTTGATCCAAATCGGATAAAGTTTTTTACAAATTGCATTTTTAACGTAAGTCCTATTTCCCTTGCCGAATTCCTTTAACAATCTTTTCATTCTTGTTAAAAAAATTTTTTTAGAAAAATCCAATTTTTTATAAACCCTTGCCTTTTCATCCAAAAACACTACGATGAGGTTATCTTATGGCACCACAAACTTCTACACAAGCTTTTTCTTTGCGAGAATTAAATGAGCGAATTCAAGAAATGACGAAGTGGATTGAAGTACTTCGGGCGGAAATCAGCCGAGCGTACATTGGAAATCAATCAGTCGTGGATGGATTATTGATCGGGTTATTAGGGAACGGCCACGTTTTATTAGAAGGGTTACCGGGGTTGGCGAAAACGCTCGTCATTAAAACGCTGGCGCAGGTATTTCAGCTTCAATTTAAGCGGGTTCAATTCACGCCGGACTTGTTGCCCTCCGATATCATCGGAACCATGATCTACAACCCAACTACCGGAGCCTTTTCGACCAAAAAAGGGCCCATTTTTACCAACCTACTGCTCGCGGACGAAATTAACCGTGCGCCTTCGAAAGTACAAGCTGCGCTGTTGGAAGGCATGCAAGAGCGACAGGTTACGTTAGGCGATACCACCTATCCGCTGGACAGCCCCTTTTTGGTATTAGCGACCCAAAACCCGATAGAACAAGAAGGAACCTACACCCTTCCTGAAGCACAGATGGATCGTTTCATGCTCAAGCTAAAAGTAGGGTATTCTTCTTGGGAAGAGGAACGGAAAATTTTGGAGTTAAAGACCAAATTGAAACCGGAAGAAGCACCGAAAACGCTCTTATCGGTCAAAGAAATCCTAGAAAGCCGAGAAGCGATCGACCAAATCTACGTGGACGAAAAAATCAAAGACTACATTGTGGATGTAATTGTTGCTACGCGTTCACCCGAACGCTACCACTTGGATATTCAAAATCTTTTGCGATTTGGAGCCTCTCCTCGTGCGACCATTGCCCTCACGATTGCTTCCAAAACATGGGCTTTCCTCAATCGACGCGGTTATGTGATTCCGCAAGACGTAAAAGCCATGGCATTGCCGGTTTTGAATCACCGAATTGGTCTATCCTACGAAGCAGAAGCAGAAAACATGACCACCGATCAAATAATTGCAAAAATCTTAGAAACCGTTCCGGTTCCCTAATGTTGGAAGAAAACAAAGTTCGCACGATGCTACAAAAGGTACGTGCGATTGAATTGCGTACCCGACAAACCATGAATGAAGGGCTTTCGGGATCCTACTGCAGCCGCTTTCGGGGACAGGGGATAAATTTCGAAGAGCTGCGCGATTATGCACCAGGAGACGAAATTCGCGCGATCGACTGGAATACGACGGCAAAATTACATAAGCCTGTTGTCAAAATTTTTCGCGAAGAACGAGAATTGACGCTCCTGGTGGTGCTTGATATTAGCACTTCCTCCTTTTGCGGATCCACCAAACAATCCAAACGGGAATTCGCCGCAGAAATCGCAAGCGTTTTGGCGCTTTCTGCCCTGAAAAACAACGATCGAGTCGGATTGTTTTTATTCTCCAACCACATCGAAAAATTTGTGCGACCGAAAAAAGGCCGCTCGCAACTGCTTTCGGTCATTCGCGAAGCCTTGTTTTTTCAGCCGCAGCATTCCCAAACAGACATCGTTGGTTGTTTGCAATCGCTGGAGCAAATGCTCAAAAAAAAGGCCATTATTTGCTTTTTATCGGATTTTTTACCAACGCATACGTTAGATTTGCAAGCTTTGACAAAAATTCTCTGCCGCCTTCATACACGCCATGATTTTTTGTGCATTCGGATCGCTGATCCTCGAGAGCAGCAATTGCCCGACGTCGGTTTTGTTGCTCTTTCGGACGCTGAAACCGGACAATGCACCTATGTGGATACCCATAATGCTTCCATTCGAAACCGCTTTGCGAATAACCAAAAACAATATTGGGAGCATTTCCAAAACGCTTGCCTCCATTGCGGAATCGATGTTTTAACGCTCACCAATGGCCAGCCGTACTTAAAAGGCCTGCGAAGCCTTTTTCAACATCGATAGACAACATGAAACGGTTCTCCTTTTCACTGGTTTTCTCGCTTTTCATACCGTTTGCTGTGGCAGATCCACAAGGAGATACACCTTCGCTTCCCACTCAAACGATAGCAGAACCGACCCAGCCGCAAACCGACGGAGAAAAAATAAACCCAGAAATTCCTTCTATACCCCCTTCCGAACAATCTCCAGCTCCCCTTCCGACTTCTTCAACCGAACCGATTCAACCTCAAGCGCTTGCAAACGAACCGAACGCATCCGATTCATCGCCTTCGAACAACGAATCTGCCGTTCATTCTTCTAAACCCTCCGCGGATACCCACGAAAAGCAATCGGAAGAAGAGGAAGAAAAAAGCGATGAAAGCTTAGGGGATATTATGGACCTTCGTCCGGCTGTTCCGTTAAAATGGCCCTGGTACGTTCCGCTCCTTCTCATTCTCCTCGTCTTCGCCCTCATTCTCTTTTCCCTTTGGATGATCCTTCGATGGAAAAAGAAGACCAAAGCAAAGGCAAAAACACCTCCTTTGGACCCCTATACGGAAGTTACGCACGCTTTACAAAACCTCCAGATGACCGATCCAAAACCGTTCGTTTTTCCAATGGATGCAGCAGTTCGTTTGTACTTATCGCGCATCTTCCCCTTGCCCGCGCCGGAATCAACGACGCAGGAGCTATTGTATCATTTAACGATCTGCACAAAAATTCCAGGTGATCTGCAATCCACCATTACGAATTTTTTGCAACAGTGCGACTTGGTCAAATTTACACAGCTTTCTTTCGAAAAATCTTTCTTAATCTCTTTACATCAACAAGCACAAGCCATTGTGGAAGCAGCGCATGCTTTAACCCAACCGAAACCGACGGATCCAAATCCGAACGAAAGGAAATCGTTATGAAAACCGGATTTGCTTTTCGGTACCCATGGATGTTTCTAAACCTGCTGTGGTTGCCGTTGTGGTTTTGGGTCTCCATGCGGGTCTGGCAAGCCAAACGTTTTCTGATGCACAGCTCCATCCAACCCTTTCAAGGATTGCAAGCACAACCGCAAAAGATTCCGCTTCTCCTACGAACCGGTACCTTAGCCTGCATTATTTTCGCACTTGCACGCCCGCAAATGGTTTACGAAATCACCCACCATGATGCCAATGGGGTCGACATGATGCTGGCGATCGATTTATCCACCTCCATGCTAATTCCTGATTTTACCAGTGGCATGGGCAGACGCGCGACGCGTATTGAAGCTGCCAAGGGCGTATTAGAAGACTTCATTCAACAACGCCCCGATGATCGCATTGGTCTCGTATCGTTTGCGCGCTACCCCTATTTAGTCAGTCCGCTTACACTCAATCATGAATGGTTATTGCAAAATTTACAGCGTCTCGATGCCGGTTTAATTGAAGACGGAACCGCCATTGGAAGTGCGGTAACCATGTGCTTAAATCGACTAAAAGAATTATCTGCTAAAACGCGCTTGATTGTCTTGCTCACCGATGGCGTGAACAATTTTGGGGACGTTACGCCTACCTTAGCCGCAACGATTGCCAACAGTTTCCAGACCAAAATTTACGCGATTATGATTGGAAACGACCAAGTGTTTCCCGCCGACGAACAAACCCTTGCACGTATGGCGGAATCCACCGGTGGACAATTTTACCGTGCGTACGACCTAAAAAGCTTACAAAGCGTTTATCAACAAATCGATACGCTGGAAAAAACCCAAGTAAAACAAGAAGGCTCAAAATCGTATGGAGAGCTGTTCTTTTACGCTTTATGGGCGGCAACCGCCCTCCTTCTGTTAGAATATTTCTTAAAAACCCACCGATACCGAATCCTTGCATGAAATTTGTTTATCCTACCTTTGGTTTGATTTTAGGCTTTCTTTGCTTAGAAGTCTTGTTTACGCTCTATACTGGCCGACGGAAGGGTCATCAATTACGAAAAAAGTGGGGAAGTACGTTTCTTTACCATCCCAGCCGCAAACAAAATTTTCGCCTACGAGTACGCAACCTCTGCTTATGGATCGGCATTCCGTGTTTTTGTATCGCGGCCGCCCGACCTCAATGGGGCTCTTATTTGGAAAAGCACAAATACGTTGGCACGAACATCCTGTTTGCGATCGATACCTCCAAAAGCATGTTAGCCACCGATGTGCGCCCCAATCGTTTGGAATTAGCCAAAATTAGCATTCTAGAGCTGCTGAAATCGATCCGTGGAAGCCACGTCGGGTTGATTGCTTTCGCAGGCTCCGCTTTTTTACAATGCCCTTCTACGAATGATATGGGTGCTTTTAAAGCGGCATTAGATATACTGGATACGCGTACCATTACCTATGGAGGCACCAATTTGTCAGCAGCGATGGGGATAGCGCTGGAAACTTTCGAACAAACATCGAAAAACAAACACATCATTTTATTCACCGATGGCGAAAACTTAGCAGGGGATACCTTAAAAATGGCAAAAGTACTAGCGGAAAAAGGAATCGTTGTGCATACGGTTGGAATTGGAACACCGAAAGGTTGCCCGATTTGCATTCAAACCCCTCAGGGAACCACTGAGTATGTAAAAGATTCGAACGGGGAAACGGTAATTACAAAACTAGATGAAAAAACGCTCCAAGAAATCGCTCGCATCACAAAAGGTTTCTACGCTCCATTAGGAAATGCCGGCGAAGGCTTACAACAAATTTATCAAATGGCCTTGAAAAATTTACCCAAAGAAAATTTTGAAAGTTTGGAAAAAATTCCCATCGAACGATACGTATGGTTTTTAGGCATTGCCTTCATTTTATTGGCACTTGAGCCTTTATTCTATTCTTGGAAAGCGCTACGAAAGGGAACCAAATGAACCGTTCCTTTCTCTGTTCCTTCAAAAACACCTTCCAAACGTGGCTTGTGTGGGGAAGCGGAATGATTTTTTCGTTATCCTCAAGCGAGGCAGCCGATACGCCCGCTTCAGCTCCATCGGATTCTCCTGCCGCATTCAGGTCGTTGATGGACGAGTCACAAAAACTGTTGCAAGCCATTGATACCACCCAACCTTCTTCCGACAAAACATCTCCAGAAAAACCAAAATCGTTGGTAAAACTAGAAAAGTATTGCGAAAAACATCCCAAAAACTGGGAAGCAAACTACAACCTTGGCGTCGAAAAATATCAGTTGATGGATTACGCTGGCGCTAAGCAATCTTTTTCGAAAGCCATTCAAATTTGTCAAAATCCGGAACAACAAGAAAACACTTTTTACAATTTAGGATGTGCGTGTTTTCGCCATGCCCTTTCCAACCCAGAGGATCAACAAATTCCCTTATTGGAAGAAAGCTTGCAAAATTATGAAAATGCATTGGCGCTGAAAAAAAGCGAAGACACTGCGCATAATATTGAGGTTGTAAAAAAATACTTAAAAAAGCGGCAAAAGCAGAAAAACAAGCAACAGAAAAAGAATCCCAATCGTCAAAAACAGCAAAAAAATAACCCTGATCAACCGAAAAACGATCCGAATAAAGATTCTCAAAAGCCGCCACCACCCCAAAATCAACCACCCCCTCCTCCATCTCCACCTCCGCCTCCGAAAGAAAAGGTTGATTTAAAGCAACAAGAAATGGATAATATTCTTAATCGTGAAAAGCGCAATGAAAAGATGTTGCCTCCTTCTTCCGATCAAGGCGGTAATGATCCCGTCATAAAAGATTGGTAAGATGAAACAAAGGTGGCTTCTTTTCTTCTCCTTCTTTCCCATAACCGTATGGGGCAGCAGCGCGGATATTCGTTTCACAGCGCAAGTACAACCGAATCCGGCCACGCCAAATCAATACCTGCGATTTATCCTCACCGCCAATGCTTCGCTGGATGATATTTCGTTTTCGCAAAAAAACCCACCAGCTATTCCACTCCAACGCGTTGGGAAATCTTCCAGAATGTCTTATGAGAACGGAAGATCGACACACGCAACCTCGTGGATCTTTCTTTTTAAAACCTCACAAGTTGGCCATATCACGTTTCCTTCTTTTTCGGTCCTCTATAAAGGGGAATCGTATACCGTTCCGGCTACCCACTTCACCGTACAGCCGGATTCGGCCACCTCAGCTACTCCCAAATCTTCCAACCAACAAGTCATTTCCTCTTCCCCCAACGAACGCATCTCGAAAGCACAATTGCTCCTATCCGGTTCTTTCCCGAAACGTTGGTATGTGGGACAATGTTGCCCCGCCAATGTCCAATTACTCGTCAACGCAAGGGTCCGCGGTCAATTAAACAGCTATCCTCACAAACAGGGTGATAAATTCTCCGCCTCTAAAATGACGGAAGATCCCAAAAAAGAAAGCACTGTTCACAACGGTGAATCGTACGGCCTTTTATCGTGGCCAACCTTGCTTACCGCACTCCAATCAGGGAATACTTCTCTTTCTTTTTCCGTTGATATGGAAATCGAGCAAGCTTCTCGATCAAACGCTCTGTTCGAAGAAGATGATGAGGATCCGTTGAGTATCTTAAAAAAAGGATTGGGCGTGATCCAAATGGAACCGCAAACCTTGAAAACAAAGCCGTATTATGTGGAAGTCTTACCGTTACCGCTTCCACAACCGAAAGAATTTACGCAAGCCATTGGGCAGTTCCAATTATTACCCTTAAAAACTTTCGAAACCGAATTTATTCAACATGAGCCCATTTCCTTAACCGTTGATGTAACCGGCAGCGGAAATTTCGAAGCCATACAAGCTCCTTCGTTGCAATATGATCCGCAATATTGGCGCGCGTATGATCCCAAAAAACATTTTGAATCAACCGATTCTTTAGGTTTTAAAGGGACGATGCATTTTACCTACACGCTGGTTCCGTTAAAAGAAGGCAACGTTCCGCTACCTTCCGTAACCTTTTGCTTTTTCAACCCGGTGAACGGTCAATACGAAACCCTTACTTCCGAATCAAAGGCGCTTTCGGTCAAACCAGCTATTCGCCAACCATCATCGATCCCCACCACTTCTGCCGTTTCTCCTTCGTCTCCTTCCGCAGAAGAAATCCCTGCAAAGGATTCTTCTTCCGAAAGCTCCATCGGTGAGCACACGATTACCATGGAGCCTATTACGTGGGTTTCGTCCACTTCTCTCTTCTGGTGGATTCAAGGATTTCTTTCCATTGTTGTAATCATCGGCGGATGGCGTTACCGAAAAACTCATACCAACAATTATCGAATGCAGCAAGCTTCCAAACAACAACTGCAACGCTTGCAACGTACGTTGCAAGAAGCCTTTCGTCAAAAGGATGGCGTGGGTGTTTATACTGCCGCTCATGAGTACCTCGAGTGGAAATTACAAAAACGCGGTTCGTCGATCACAGCAATTTTACAAGACTCTCGATTTTCGGAAGAACAACGAAAACGCTTGCAAAATTTCGAACAAACCTACCAAGCCAGTCGTTTTGGTCAAATGTCCATCGAATGCCCACCCTCCTTAAAAGAAATGCAACAATTTTTAGATTCCTTTTCATGAAACAACGACTGATCTCGGCCTTCTTTTGCATCCATCTCCTGCTGATGCCAGGTTGCTTACACGCCCTTTCTCGTTCCGAAGCAGAAGAGTTTGCACACAAAGGGGATCAGCATTTTGGCGAAAAAGAGTGGGAAGCAGCGGTCGCAAATTACCAACAAGCCCTTTCGTTCGGACAAAGCCCCCAACTGTATTACAATTTAGGGCAAACCTATACTCAACTTCGGAAACCAGGTCATGCCTTGGCGTATTTCTTGCAAGCTGAAAAAATCAAGCCTCGTTGGACGTTACTGCAACAAGCAACAAAACAATTGTATGCGGAAAATTCGACCCTCGCACCGGTTCCGTTCCCATGGTATCATTCATTATTTCAACTCTTTACCTTATCTACGTGGAAATGGATCGCAGCGATTCTTTTTTGGATGGCCGTAGCTTTTTTGGGAAAGTCTCGTATCCGAAAAAACAAAACGTACCAGATCATCGGAAGCAGTAGCTTGCTTCTGTTTGCCGGATTAACGCTTGTTCTTTTTTTGCATCGACCCTATAACACGTTTGGGATTTTGCCAGAAGTAACCGTTGGACATTACGCTCCCAACGCCAAAAGCCCCACTCGTTATCAATGGCCCATGGGAACCGCTTGTTGGATCAAATCAGAAGTCGCAGATTTTTATTTTGTCAGTACCATGCGCGGGGAAGATGGATGGGTGAAAAAGAGTGAATTGATCTCCCTCCCTTAACATGAATCCCATCATAAAAATGATGATGGGAACCTTTTGTTCCCACTTATTGGGATTTCTCCGAGATGTCATTTTGTTTGCAGTTTTGGGTTCTTCGCTGGAAACCTCTGCTTTTCTCGTCGCCTTCCTCATTCCGAATCTTTTTCGCCGATTATGCGGGGAAGGCGCATTGACCACCGCGTTTATTCCGGTTTTTTCAGAACGGCTGCAACAACAACCTCAAACCGCGCACCACTTTCTAAGCTGTTTTTTTTCACGATTTGGCGTGGCTCTCGGCAGCTTTTGCATCACGTTTGGTGTTTTACTAGCTATCGGGCATCATTATTTTACCGATGAAAAAACCAACCTGGTGCTTCGACTAACGATCATTATGCTTCCATTTTTATGGTTTGTTTGCACCGCCGCACTTTACAATGGAGCGCTCAACGTATGCAACGCTTTCTTTTTAACCGCCTTTTCTTCGACCGCTTTAAACCTCTCTTTTTTATGTGGATTAGGCCTTTGCTCGTTGTTTCACCTCTATCCAATCCTAAGCGTGATGACACTCTCTGTTTGTGTTGTCGTCGGCGGATGGTTCCAATGGTTTCTGCCGAAAAAACAATTGCAACGAAAAGGCTTTCGTCCCGCCTTTCGATGGGCTCAAGATCCCGATGTTACCCATGTTTGGCAGCTCTTTCTTCCCAGTGTGGTCGGTGCTGTTCTCTTTCAAATCAACAACTGCCTTGGACAATTCCTATCTTATGTGATCGATGCACCTCGCACCGGATACCTGTGCTTAGCCGGACGATTTGTCAACTTGCCGTTTGCGCTGTTTTCAGTCTCCGTTTTTTCCGTTCTATTCCCAAAATTATCGCTCGCTTTTTCCCAAAACAATCATCACGCGTCCTATGCACTTCTTCATCGTTCCTTGCAATTATCCTTGCTCCTGTTGTTCCCCTCTACCATCGGATTGTTCGTTTTTGCACAACCGTTCTTATCTCTTTGTTTTCAATGGGGAAAGTTTTCATGGTTGGATATTCAATATACTATTCCCTTGATGAAATTGTACACGTTGCAACTTCCCTTCTCCGGAGTCATCGCACTTTTAAACCGTGTTTTTTACTCCTATCAAGAGGTACAAACACCTATTCGGAACACTGCTTGGACGCTTTTGGTTCATTTACTGAGCTGTGGCTGCTTCATTCCTTTTTACGGTATATTGGGGATTCCGATGGGAACCCTCCTAAGTTCTGTTTTTCAGTTTACTCTGCAAATCGTTGAATTGCGAAAAAAATACCCGGAATTGCGAATTCATCGAAACTTGTTCACCTCGTTTCCTTGGATCGGACTTGGGATATACTCGTTTCTTCTTTGGATGCTCTATAAAAACATTCCTTGGAGCTCAGAAAAAGGATCCACTTTGCTTTGGTTAAGCGGTGCAATCCTTCTGGGGACTGCTAGCTATATAGGGATGCTTTGGTTTTTCGACCGAAAAGGTTTGCATCTACTTCGACAAATGCAAATCGATCTGCCTGAGCAATCTTCCCAGGCGTAGTCGGGTTACCAAGATTTTTCCCATCGGTGCGATCGTGGATACACAAAACCGCGAGAGGGCATCGATTGGGTAAAAAAGGACAAAAATTGCCGACCACGATCGGTTGTGTATTGCTTTTCTTCCAAAGCTTGCGCAGCTCTTTTCTGGAACGAAAGGGATGTTCCATCGTACATCCAACGGTATCGTTGTTTAATATCCGCCACTTCTTCGGAAGAAAAACCGCGCCGTTGTAACCCTACCACATTGATGTTTGCCGCTTCATTGCGTCCTATAACGGTCACAAACGGTGGAATATGCATCGAGATTTCCGCGTTGCCGGAAAGAAAAGCACTTTCTCCTATCTGCACAAACTGTTGCACCATCGATCCACCGCTGAGAAACGCATACGGTCCTACCGTGACCCAACCGGCCAACAAGGCCAAATTCGCCAAAATACAATGATCGCCAACCGTTGTATCATGCCCCACATGTGAAAAGGCCATGAACAAGCAATCGCTTCCGATTCGAGTCCATTGGTGTGGCTGTGAAGCACGATGAATGGTAACCCCTTCCCGCAAAACCGTTCGCGCACCAATTTGTACCCCGCTTTCAAAATCTAATCGTTGTCCGCTGATTTGTGGATTATCTCCCACCACTGCATGCGAATGCACCTGCACCTCTTCTCCCAAACACACGCCGGATTTGAGCACCACCTGCACACCCAATACCACTCGCGGGCCCAATTGCACGCCCCGTTCAATCACACAAAAAGGACCAACCGTGCAGCTTTCCGGAACTTGCACCGATTCATCCACCCATGCGGTTGGATGAATCATGGGATTTTTCTCCTACGCTGCATCTGTGTAATCTCTCACCTGCATTCATTCGAACAAAAATCCTTCCCTCGTACAAACGAAAAAACGAACAAGATAAATCACTCGTATCGTTCTTTTATGAAATTCTCTCGTTTACGCTCGTGTAATGTGAAAATTTTCTATATGTAAAGAAGCATCTTCGATCAAATCGACCTGAAGAGAAGCTTGCGCTTCTAATGCATTCCATTCCGAAGCAGCTTGGGTGGTTACATAATTTTTTAACGAAGGATTCAACGCAATGGTAAAAACTCCTCCGTTGGTTGTGGAGCATTGATTCAGCAATTCGCGCTGCATGCGCAACGACAAATTCCAAAAAGATTTCAAGTGCCCTTCTCCGTTGCAATAAGGGCAACACGTGTACAATTGCCGATGCAAACTTTCCTTATGCCGCTGGCGAGAAATTTGAATCAGCCCCAATGCTGTCACTGGAAAAACTTGCACACGCGCAGTATCATTCTCAAATTCCTTTTGGACGAAATCGTACAACAAGCGCCGATTTTTCGGCTGTCGCATATCCACAAAATCCACAATAATAATGCCGCCAATGTTGCGCAACCGTACTTGCCGAGCCATTTCTCGAGCCGCTTCCAAATTGGCCTGAAAAATGAATTGGGAAGAAAAGCTTTCATCCGTTTTATGGGAAGACGTATTGACGTCGACCGATGTCAACGCTTCTGTTTCTTGAATCACAATTTCTCCGCCGGATGGCAACGGTACCCGTTGAGAAAACATTTGCTCCACCTGCGGTTCGACGCTGTACCGTTCAAAAATCGGAATCGATTCTCGGTACCAACTTACTTTCTTTCGCAAATGAGGCGCAAACGTTTGTAGTCGCTTTTGAATCCATTGAAAATCCGCCTCGTTATCCACCAAAACCCGATCCATTTGATCCGACAAATAATCACGTATGGTTCGTTCCAACAAATTCGGTTCATGGTACAACAAGCTCGGCTCATGAAGATTAGCACTCTTTTGCTGAATTTGTTTCCACGTATCTAATAAAAACTGCACCTCACGAATGATTCGTGACAAACTTCCCTCTTCACAAGCGGTACGAAAAATCACACCTATTCCTTCCGGCAATACCAATTGGTGCAGCAATTTTTTCAAGCGTTCACGCTGACGAGGCTGTTCGATTTTCCGCGAAATTCCACATTGGTGCGAATAGGGCGTTAACACGACATAACGCCCTGGAAGCGAAATGTTCGTCGTCACCCGCGGCCCTTTCGAACCAATTTGACTTTTAATGACTTGCACCAATAATGAACTTCCAATAGGGATCTTTTCGGGAACCTCTTCGCTTGTCCATTGTTTCACGTTTTGGTTGGACGGCTTTCGAGCAATCACTTCAACCATCTCGTCCTGATTTTTTTCGTTAAAACCTTCCCCGTTCAAAAGCGGCAAAACATCCCAATAGTGCAAAAACGCATTCTTCCCCTGTCCAATATCGACAAAAGCTGCCTTTAATCCGGTTTCTAAATTCTGGATTTTCCCAAGGAAAATTGCTCCGTACAAATCTTGCTTTTCCTCTATATCCATTTCGAAATGTTCCAGTAGCCCATCCACCAAAACCGCTACCCGCTTTTGCGGCAAGATCCCATTAATAACCATCTCGCAATAATGTTTCTCTTTTTGGAACAAATTTAAAATGCACTGAAATAAGTTTTCGCTCTTTTTGGAACGCTCTTTCGCTTTATTTTTTAAAGATTCTACAGACAGATGAATCGGCTTTTGACGCGGTTTTTCCACTAAGGCAATTCCATCAGCAGCTCGTTTCTTTTTCCATTCCATCCTGTACCATCCTTTCCTCTTTTCCGAAACGAAAATATTTTTTATGAAAATCGTTTTCCATACGAATTTTGTTGCTCGGCAAACGAAGAAGATTACTCCTCATACCACCGAAAACGATACACACTCTGAACCAACCCCTGGCAAAAAAAGCACATCAATAAGAACGATCCTCCATAGCTCAAAAAGGGAGTTGGCAAGCCCGTAATCGGCATAATTCCTAACGTCATTCCAATATTAATCCAAATATGAGACATCATGAATAACCCAACCCCGACGCAAAAATAGCATCCTAGTCGATCGCGTGCCATCAGAGCGATACGAAAATTATTAAAGACCAAAAGAATGTAAAGAACAAGCACAAATAAGGCCCCGACCAATCCGGCTTCTTCGGCCAAAACTGAAAAAATAAAATCATCCAGGGAAGCCGCTTGCGGTAAAAATCCTAAACGAGCTTGCGTGTTGTGCGTCCAACCTTTCCCAAACCACCCGCCTGAACCAATTGCGATCAAGGATTGTTTTAAATGCCAACCAACATGAACCCCCTTGGGGTCGATCGAGGTAGGTACCGCAAACGACAAAATTCGGTTGCGTTGATAGTTCTTCAACGGTAAAAAAGGTTTCCAAAAGGAAGGTTGTTGCTTGATCTGACAGTAGTACCCACGCGTATCCGCCGCGATAAGCCCGAATACGACGCTACAAACGAAAAATAGTATGCAAAAAAATCGAAGGGGCAATTGCGAAACAAATAGTAAACCGAAGCACAAGATGGGGATCACCAAAGCGGACCCTAAATCCGGTTGAAGAAAAATGAGAAAAAAAGAAAGTCCACTGACAAAAAAAGTAAAGCCGAGCGTTGGATAAGCATCGCGAATGGTAATCCATCGCGTTCGCATCAAAGTGCTTGCAAGGATCAGCAAGGTTGCTACTTCACTGACGTTTGATGGTTGAAAGGTGATCATTCCCAAAGAAAGCCACCGTCGGCTTCCCCCCAAAGTCCTTCCCATGGGTGTCCACAGCAACAATAACAGTACGATCGAAAGGATATACAAAAGATGAGATTTTCGAAAAAAAAAATGATAATGAATGCTTGCAGTCCCAAAATAAACGAGAAAGCCTAGGCATAACCACAGAATTTGCATTTTCCATTTTCCGTTATCGTACCCTCTTTGAATCGAATACATAAACGCAATTCCAATCCCACTCAGCAAAAGTAGCAAACCAGGGGTTTTTCGGTCCCATGGCAAGTGCTTCTTTTGAAGCTCTAACCATTGATACCACCAACACCGAAACGATTCTTTGATCATGCAAAATCGCCGATGGTAAACTGACTTTCTTGCACTAAGGGATGCGTCAGTTTTTTGATTAACGTTACCCGAATCGCCGCCTTTCGATGGTGGTCTTGCAAAAATTGGCGGATCGTTTGGTGCACTTGTTGAGTGGCATATTCCAGCAACTGAAAACGTTTGTGGAAAATGGTTTGATAAACCCACTGTACCAATGCGTCATAATCGACGGTTTGTGCTAAATCGTCTGAACACGTCCCGTATGAACTTGGTATTTTCAATTCAAGGACCATTTGCACTGGCGTCATGGTTCGTTGCTCTTCTTGAGAACAGCCAATTTTCATGGGAAGTTCGGCAGTAATGACCCTCAAGTGGTTTTGGTTCTCGGAAGAACTGTTTTCGGTTCCTAAAAGGGATGAGTCAATGCGTTCTCCAGATTGGAAAAATGTGCGCATTTGCGAATCGGTTCTTTGCACGCCCCGCATGGCCACGCACAAATGTTCTCCGCGCATTTCCACCCATACACCTCTTGCTTGGGCCACTCGCTGGATCGCTTCACCAATTTGCTGGGTTAACCGTTCTTGCAACTGCAAGCGGCGCGCAAATAAGTTCACTAGGCGGTATACTTTGGATACTCCTAAAACCTTTTGGCTAGGTAGATAGGCAACGGTTCCGTAACCAAAAAACGGTAAAAGATGATGTTCACACAAAGAAAAGAAAGGAATTCGTTGAATAACGACCGGTGCTGGATTATCGCAGGGGAAAAGAGCACCACCAACCACTTCTTCTGCTGTTTGCCCATATCCTTGCGTACACTCTTGAAAAGACTGCAAAAATCGGTGAGGGGTTTGTACCAAGCCTGTCCGCTGAGGATCTTCTCCACACTGTCGAAAAAGCGCTTGTAAACACTCCGTTATGGATTTCTCCATGATTCTCTTGTATGGTTTTTTTAGAAAGCCGGAAAGCCTTTTCTTCTATAAGAAACATTTTACAAAAATTTATATTCTCCTTATCAGTGTGAACAAATCTTCTTTTCCTGTTTTTTCCTTTTTCTTTCCTACCCAAACAGGGTGTGAACAAAAAATGAAAAAGGACAAAACAAGAAATATTTTGGTTCCCTTCTTTCTGTTGTTGATTATTTACTCACAAATTTTTCTATTTTTCGGAAATAAGCTTGCGAGCAATTTGCTTTTTCGGCTTGTTGGTGAGCAGTGGACACCATTGTTGCGCTTTCTACACCATTTGGAGTTTCTGGAATTGCTGTTATTCGCTGCAGCGGTCCACAATGCCTTTCCTTCGCACAATCAATCTTTCAGAAAGAAAATATCCAGCCGCGCAAGGCCTACCATAGCTTGTATCATTCAGATTCTGGCACACCGCTGGATGAAGTAGTGTTTACGTTTTTTGCCGAAAAAGCTTCTTATACTGGCGAATCCATGTTGGAAATTTCGTGCCATGGGAATCCGCTCATCATTCAGCAAATCGTGCAGGATCTTCGGACACGCGGTGCACGATCAGCAGAGCCGGGAGAATTTACCCGACGTGCATTTATGAACGATGTACTGGATTTGTGTCAAGCCGAAGCGGTTTCTGATATCATTCATGCGCAATCACAGCAAGCCCTTACCTTGGCACAGCATCAATTGGGCGGTTCGTTGAGTCGTTGCGTAGAACATTTCCTTCAGAAATTGACGGAGCTCATTGCGATGATCGAAGCATTTTTGGACTTTCCAGAAGAAGATTTGCCGAAGGAAGATCACACGCACGTAGGACAACAACTGCAAGAATTGTTGCAAGCGATCGAAAAATTATTGCGCCAACAAGGTGCCTATCGTCCGTTGCAGCAAGGAATTTATACGGTCATCGTAGGGCTGCCCAATGCAGGTAAGAGTACCTTGCTAAATGTTTTTTTAGGGCAAGAGCGTGCCATTGTAAGCTCCATTCCTGGGACGACGCGCGATTTCCTTTCCGAACGGTTCTTTCTCGAACCGTATTCTTTGAAGCTAGTTGATACCGCTGGCTTGCGTACTGCCGAAAATGAGTTGGAACAAAAAGGGATTCAACAGACCGAAGAACAAGTAACCAAAGCTGATTGTTTGCTTTGGGTGATTGATGGATCGCAACCGTGGAATGATTCCTTGGAAGCATTGAAAAATCGCTTTTCTCCCAAAAGAACTTTTGTGATTCTCAATAAGTTAGATTGTGGCCTACACGCTTCTATGCCAAAAGCTTTGGAAACTTACACCGTTTGCTCACTTTCTTTGCAAGATTCGAGCGCATTATCCTTGCTACAAGATCGGTTGCGAAAATTTTTACAGCAATCTTGTTCCGATTTATCGGAAGCGAGCTTTATGATACATGAACGGCATGCAGCTGCTTTGCAACACGCCAAAGCTGCTTTGCAACACGCACAAGCATTGTGGCAACAGCACCGCGAAGAGGATTGTTTGGTCGCGGAATTGAGAACAGCGTTACATGCTTTCGAAACCATCGTAGGACAGAGCTACGATGAGCAGGTTTTGGATACAATTTTTTCGAAATTTTGCATTGGAAAATGAAAAGAAATCCGGTTGAGGAATCGAGAAGATGGTAACCGATTGGGATGTAATTGTATGCGGTGGGGGGCATGCGGGGTGCGAAGCAGCTGCGATTGCGGCGAAGCGCGGCGTATCCGTGCTTTTAATTACGCACAATTTAGATACGATCGCACAGATGAGTTGCAACCCGTCGATTGGTGGATTGGCAAAGGGCCACATGGTTCGTGAAATCGATGCATTGGGTGGGCAGATGGCTATCCATGCCGATCAGACGGCGCTTCAATTTCGCGTACTTAATCGTTCCAAAGGGTATGCGGTACAAGCCCCTCGTGCGCAATGTGATAAAAAATGTTATCAGTGGAGTCTCAAGCGTCAATTAGAGCAACAGCCCCATTTGCAACTGTTGCAAGATGAAGTGTTAGGTTTGCTCACAAAAAATCATCGAGTGTGCGGTGTACAGACTCGATGGTCCGGCTCCATCTCTTCGAAAACCGTTCTGTTGGCGACCGGGACTTTTTTAGGCGGGATTTTGCATATTGGCCATACTCATTTTTCAGGAGGTCGAATGGGGGATTCGGTGAGTATTGCCTTAATGGAACAGTTGAAAGAGTTTGGGTTTCCGCTCGGATGGTTAAAAACGGGAACACCCGCGCGGATTTTGGGGCGCAGTATTGATTTTTCCGTTTGTGAAGAACAAAAAAGCGACGCAAATCCTTGTTTTTTTGCGTTTTATGATACGCGTCCTGCGGAAGAATTTTCGTCGGACAATATTCGCAATCCAATGGTTTGGAAGCCAGGAACACAGGCGCACTCTTGTTGGATGACCTATACCAACCCGCAAACGCACCGCATCATCTTGGACCACTTGAAACAATCGGCTTTGTTTTCTGGAAACATTCAAGGGGTAGGGCCGCGTTATTGTCCGAGTATCGAAGATAAGTGTGTCCGTTTCCCGGATCGGGATCGGCATCGATTGTTTTTAGAACCGGAAGGATTGGGAACCCATGAGTGGTACATCAATGGATTGTCCACAAGCTTACCGATCGACGTTCAGCGAGATCTGTTGAAAACGATACCAGGGCTTGAGCAAGCGATTTTGGTACGTCCAGCGTATGCGGTCGAGTATGTTTTTTCCGACCCAACGGACCTGTTCCCTTCCTTAGAAAGCAAGCGGCTGCGTGGATTGTTTTTCGCGGGGCAAATTAACGGAACCTCCGGATACGAAGAAGCCGCTGGTCAAGGCTTGTTGGCGGGAATCAATGCTTCCGCAAGCGTGTTGGGAGAAGAACCTTGTATCTTATCGCGCGAAGAAAGTTATATCGGTGTATTAATCGATGATTTGGTCACAAAAGGGACCCGAGAACCTTACCGTATGTTCACCGGGCGTGCTGAGCATCGTCTGTTGTTAAATCACACCAGCGCCGAATTGCGTTTACTTGCGCATGCAGAAAAATATCGGGTTTGTTCGCCAGCGCGTTTGTCAGCGATTCGAAGCAAAAAGCAAGCCATTGAACAATGGGTCCAAAAGCTAGAATCGATGCCAGTTTGGGAAGGACAAACCTTTGCGGATCAAGTCCGACAAGCGCAAAGTAACCCAACCCCAGTTACACCGAACTTACCCTCGGATTTTTGTGCATTATCCGAAGCGATCCAAGAAGAAGTGTTGTATCGAGTCCGCTACCACGGGTATTTGGAACGAGAACAGCAACAAGTTGAAAAAATGCGCTGGCTGGAAGCCATGAAAATTCCGGCGAATTGGGATTGGTCGACCGTATATGGATTGCGTAACGAAAGTCGGCAAAAATTAGCTTCCATACGACCCTTAACCTTAGGACAGGCATCTCGTATCAGTGGAGTTAATCCTTCCGATATTCAATTGCTTATGGTCGCGTTGAAAAGGTACAAAGGGAACAGCTCATAAACAGCAAATTGTTTGCGGTCAAGCGGCAAAAAGAATGATGGTAGTTTGAAACAATGCCTATGAATTTGTTTTTAGATTACCAGCAAAAAGTACAAACGCGCAAAGCGGCTTTGTTGGAATCTTTACAGCGACTGCTTCCAACACACGATGGCTGGAAAACATTGGAAATCGGTTGTGGGCATGGAGATTTTTTGGTGCATTATGCGCAACAGTATCCAGATCGTTTTTGTTTCGGAATCGATCTTCTTGCGCATCGATTGGCTTCTGCTACACGAAAAGCGCAGCGTGCAGAGGTAAAGAATAGTTGCTTTTTGCAAGCAAGTGCGGAAGAGTTTTTGGAATGCCAGCCCAGTTCGGTGTTTTGGAATGAAGTATTCATTTTGTATCCAGATCCATGGCCGAAGCGACGCCATCATAAGCATCGATTGTTACAATCGGAGTTTTTTACCTTGTTAGCTGCACGAATGGTACCGCGAGGGTGCGTTTATTTTGAAACGGATGATGTAGCTTACAGGGAAGCGGTTATCAAAAATGTCGAGCAACATCCCCGTTGGATTCTTGTGGATCGGGAACCCTATGTGGTCGATACGGTTTTTTCTCGACGAATGGGGCAAGGACAGCAGCTCATTTTTCAATGCCAGAATCGAGAGGATAAATCAGCTTGAGTCTCTTGTTGAGGTTTTTTACATTCAAACCAGCATGTTTCTCGATCACGGGCAGAAGGAAGAGGTGGAAGCCTTAATAGGCCGGTGGGAAAAACTGACAGCTTTTTTGAAAATCGAAGAAAAAAGGGCACAGTTAGCGGAGCTTCAAAAACAATTGGCGGAAGATGATTTATGGCAGAGCGGCGATCATGCAAGAGCGCAAGCTTTGCAGCAGGAAGCGCGTGCCTGCGAGCGTTTTTTGGAACCGATTGAAGCAGGCGAGAAAGCAATGCAATGGTTGCAAGAATATTTTCAGTTGTACCAAAAAACCGAATGTTCCGAAGCAGACAGGGCAGAATGGGATCGAGAGCTTATACAAGCGATTACCGAGGCGCGAAAAACAGTCGATTCTTTAGAGCTGCAAGCGTTTTTATCGGGCCCGATGGATGAAAATAATGCCATTGTAACCATTCACGCTGGTGCTGGTGGAACAGAAGCGTGCGATTGGGCACAAATGGTGTTTCGCATGTATACTCGTTGGATTGAGCGCAAAGGGTTTGTGATGGAGTTGCAATCCTTGCAAAACGGAGAGGAAGCTGGTATTAGCAGCGTAACGTTTCGTGTGGAAGGTTTGCACGCATATGGGTATTTGAAGGCGGAACGTGGAGTTCATCGGTTGGTGCGCATCAGTCCTTTTAATGCAAATCGAAAGCGGCATACTTCCTTTTGTGCGGTGGATGTGATTGCAGAATTAAAGGAAGAGGTAGAGGTTCCGATCGATGAAGAAAAAGATTTGAAAATTGATGTGTTTCGTTCCAGCGGTGCTGGTGGACAACATGTGAATAAAACCGAATCCGCGGTTCGGATTACGCACCTCCCAACCGGAATCGTGGTAACGTGTCAAAATGAGCGATCGCAGATGAAAAATCGTGCTTCAGCCCTGTCGGTTTTAAAAGCTCGTTTGTATGAACGCATGCAGGATGAAAAACGATCTGCGTTGGAGCGTTTTTATGGAGAAAAGGGAGAAATCGGTTGGGGGTGCCAAATCCGCAGTTATGTTTTTCAGCCGTATCAAATGGTAAAAGATTTGCGTACCCAGGTGGAAACAGACAATGTACAAGCCGTTATGGATGGCGATTTGGATCTTTTTATAGAGGCGTGGCTGCGTGCCGGAAAACCTCGTACACGGCAAGGATAAAGCATGCGAATCGGTACCGATTTGGTTGAGATCGATCGTATTCGTCATTGTGTAGAACGGTATGGAGAATCTTTGTGTGGAAAAGTATTTACACCGTACGAATGGCAGTTTTGTTGGAAGAAAAACATTCCATGGCCATCATTTGCCGCACGTTTTGCTGCAAAAGAAGCGGTTGCAAAGGCGTTTGGGGTTGGTTTTGGAGCTTCTTTGCGGTGGGTTTCGGTCGAAGTTCGAAACGACGCGCAAGGAAGCCCATATGTGCAATTGGATGAATTTGGGAAAATGTTGTTGCAGAAATATCAAGCAACGGAAGTGCAGATTTCCTTATCGCATCATCGAACAACTGCTTTAGCGGTTGCGCTTCTGGCATAACGAGAAAAAGTTTTGGATTTTTCTCGACCCAATTTGCTCAAATTTTGACAATCAAAGAGATGCCAAAGCCTTTTGTCCATTTGCATGTACATTCCGAATACAGCTTGTTGGACGGTGCTTGTAAAATCGAGCGATTGGTCGCACGTGCGGTGGAATTGCAAATGCCGGCGTTGGCTTTGACCGACCATGGGAATTTGTTTGGCATCCCTGCATTTTATCAAGCGGCAAAAAAGGCAGGAGTTCACCCGATCTTGGGTTGTGAAATTTATTGGTTGTATGAAGGAAGCCGGTTAGAAAGAGAACGGCAAACCGGCACCGAAGGTCTCAAGTTGGCTCATGCTTGCGTATGGGCAAAAGATTGGGCCGGCTTCCGAAATTTGATGCAGCTGGTATCGGATGCACACACCAAAGGGTTTTATTACAAACCCCGAACGGATTTGGAACAGCTGAAAAAGTATCACGAAGGATTAATCGGTTCTTCGGGATGCATTAACGGAGTACTTTCTCAATTTTTGTTGCGTGGAGAGTACGATAAAGCGAAGCAAGCCTTACGGACATTGATCGATATTTTTGGAGAAGAGGATTTTTATGTTGAATTGCAAAATCAGGGAATGCCCGAGCAGGTGACTTTGAATCCACCGTTGTTGCAATTAGCGAAAGAATTATCTGTTCGTTGTGTTGTCACCAATGATGTGCATTACATTCATGCAGAGGATTGGGAAGCACAGGATGCGTTGTTGTGTATTCAAACCGCAACGAAAGTGGACGATGAGGTGCGCATGCGAATGCCCACGCATCAATTTTATTTAAAATCGGCGGAAGAAATGGCGCTTGCGTTTCCGGACTGTTCAGAGGGCTTGGAAAATACGATGGCAATTGCAGAGCGTTGCCATGTAGAGCTACCGTTTGGCGAAAACCATTATCCGGTGTTTCGAATGGATCATTTGCCAGAAGCCGATCGACGACGATATCCTACCAATCATGCGCTGTTTGTGGGTTTGTGCAAAGACGGGTTGCAACAGCGTTATGGAATCGATTTTGACACGGCGACAGGGAAGGCGGTGTTTGGGTTAACCCCCAAAGAAATGATAGAACGTTTGCAATATGAATGGAAGGTGATCGAACAAGCAGGTTTTGTGGATTATTTTCTCATCGTTTGGGATTTTATTCATTGGGCAAAAGCGCATGGAATTGCCGTAGGTCCGGGTCGCGGTTCTGTTGCAGGTTCATTGGTTGCCTACGTGATGCACATTACGGATACCGATCCGATTCGTTTCCATTTGTTGTTTGAACGGTTCTTGAATCCGGATCGAGTTTCGCCGCCCGATATTGACGTTGATTTTTGCATGCGTCGACGGGAGGAAGTCCTTGCGTATGTTCGACAAACCTACGGCGAGGAAAATGTGGGCAATATTATTACCTTTGGAACGTTAGGAGCCAAGCAGGTTGTGAGAGATTTGGCGCGAGTGTATGGGTTGCCGTATGCCGAAGCCAATCGGTTGGCTAAGATGATCCCGGATGATTTAAAAATTACGCTATCGGATGCGTTAACCCGATCGATTGAATTGCAGCAAGCGGTTAAGGTCGATCCGCTGGTGAAAAAAATTTTTCATGATGGGCAAGTTTTAGAAGGGATCGCGCGCAATTCGGGAACCCATGCTTGCGGGGTTTTGATCAGCGATCATCCGCTTTCAACGTTTGTTCCAATGACCTTGCAGGAAAACGCACTTACGACGCAATTTTCCAAAGAGTATGTGGAAGCGTTAGGGTTGCTCAAAATGGATTTCTTGGGACTCAAAACCCTTACGCTTATCCAAGATGCACAGCAGATGATACAAGAGCAAGCGGATGCCAGTTTTGATATTCATACGATTCCGTTTGAAGATGAGCAAACGTTTCAAATGCTCAACCGAGGAGAAACCATCGGTGTGTTTCAGCTGGAATCGCCATACATTCAGAAAATTTGCCAGCAGTTTGCATTTCATTCGATCGATGAAATTAGCGCACTGAGCGCGTTGAACCGTCCGGGGCCGATGGAATGGATTCCGGAATATATCCAAGGGAAGAAGCATCCAGAGAAAATTCACGTGATCCACCCATTGTTGGAACCGATTTGCCGCAGTACATACGGGATTTTGGTATTTCAAGAGCAAGTGATGCAAGCGGCGCGGGTGATTGCTGGTTATTCTTTGGGAGAGGCGGATATCTTACGCCGTGCCATGGGAAAGAAGAAGGTCGAAGTGATGCAAGAACAGCGGGCGGTGTTTGTAAAGGGAGCGTGGGAGAAAAATGGAATTTCGGAAGGGAAAGCCAACGACATTTTCGACGTATTGGCAAAGTTTGCGGGATACGGTTTTAATAAATCCCATTCGGATGCTTACGCGATTATTATTTATCAAACCGCGTATTTGAAAGCGCATTATCCAGCGCAGTTTATGGCAGCATTGCTTTCTTCTGAATTGGGGAATGCAGACAAATTGTCGTTTTATATTGAGGCGTGCCGTTCCACCTTAGGTATCGAAATTTTAGGGCCGGATATCAACGAATCGCTTACCACGTTTACGCCCTTACCGGGGAAAAAACGATGCATTCGTTTTGGTTTATCCGCCATTAAGAACGTAGGCGATGTAGCGGCTGTTTGTATCTTGGGAGAGCGCCAAAAAAACGGTGTTTTTCGTTCCTTTTTGGATTTTGCGCAACGCGTGGATATGAAGGCGGCGAACCGGCGGGTGGTGGAAGCATTGGTAAAAGTTGGTGCGTTTGATCAGCTGGGGGAAGATCGTCGGTTTTTATTGGAAAACCTCGATCGGTTGTTAAAATCCGCAGTAGTGGCGCATCAAGATGCCGATAAAGGGCAGGGTTCACTCTTTGATTTTGATGAATTGTTGGGAATGGAGCCGCGAGAGGTGTCCTGTTCGTCGAAGATTCCTAAAGAGAAGAAGGCGGGTACAGCCGATAACGCGAATGCTTTGTCAGAGGTTCCCTCCAACCAGAAAGGCGTGCTATCTATGTCCCTTTTTGAAAAATTGCGGTACGAACACGAGTTGTTGGGATTTTACTTATCCGGGCATCCGATGGAAGAACTGCAGGGATTGGAACGGTTTTTTCAGACGTTTCGACCGGAAGAATGGCCGCTGGTACCCAACTACGAACCTTTTCGGTTTTGTGGGGTGGTGGAAGAGGTAACCAAACGGATTTCTCGGAAAAGCAATCGGCCGTGGTTAGCCTTTACCGTATCGACACAAGCGGAACGGTATGAATGTACGTTGTTTGGAGAATCGTATACGGCATACGGTTCTTTCGTGCAGGAAGGCGCATTAGTGGTGGTGGAAGGGGTTGTACGGAAAAATGATTCGGGATTTGCCCTCCAGGCGCAGCGCGTACGAGATTTTCGCAAAGAATTTCCTCAATTGATTCAGCAGCTGCATTGGATCATCCTTCCGAATGAGTCCGCGTTGGATTTTTGTCAACAGTTACAAACCTGGATCAACCAACGCGAAGGATCGATGCGATTGAAGGTCAGTTTTGCGTTGGATGATGATTACGCATTGGAAGGGGAACTGCCATATGGGGCCAAAACGACGCTGACCTTAACCGATATCGCACAATTGCGTCACCATCCCGCTTTTGTTGCGCTGGAAGTAACGCCGATGAAAATGGAACCGTTCCCAAAGTATCGTTCGGGTAATTAGTGCAAACAAATGTTTCTTATGGTTACTCTTCCTTATTGTCTGAGTTGGAAGCAGAAACGGAATTGCTCTTTTCGTCTTCTTCCATTTCTTCGTTTTCTTCATTCTCCTCGTGCTCAGCGTTCTCTTCACTTTCTTCCGCTTCCTCTTCTTCCTCGTTCATTTGAGATTTGCTTTCCTCATTTTTTGAACGGGAACTACTAACGGAAGGGGATTTATCGCTTTTTTCTTCACTTTCCTCATTCTCTTCGTTTTCTTCATTCTCTTCCTCTTCGTGGTGGCTTTTGCTAGAGCTTTTTTCCGCAATTTTTTTGTGGACGTTGACGTTAGGGATTTCCATTTTGTCTAGAAAACTGTAGCTAAGGTTGAGGCTAGGGTTTTTCATGTTTTTTATAAAACTGTAGCTAAGTTTTGGATGATCTCTTTTGTCTTCTTTTTCATTCTTGCTTACATTCTTTTTTGAGTGATCGATGTCCTCTGTCTTCATGTTGTCCTCTTTGTTTGTGTAAATCTTTTCTTCTATTTTTTGGGAAGAAGAGAGGGGAAAAGGTGTGTGAGGAGCAGGGAAAGAATCGTTTCCGAAGTTTGTTACCTTAGGAGACTCTTTGTCTTTGGGTGTTGGTGTGAAAGAATGAGAAAAGTTTTGGATGGAAAACTCATCTTTTGGGGTAGGGGTAGATTCTTTCTTCTGAGAAGGTAGATTTATAGCAAGGTTGTTTATTTGATAATTTGAAGAAGGAATTACCTCCTTTTTTTTGGATTTGGGAGCAAGATTGATAGTAAGCTTGTTGTTTTGATCAGGAATTATTTTCTTACCTTTATTTTCCTTAACAAGAGGCTTGATCAAAAGCTCGTTTTGTTTAGATGGAATAACATTTTTCTTCTCCTTTTTTTTATTTGGCTGAAAAGAAAGAACATTCTTTTCTTTAGAAATACTGATTTTTTCGAAAGTTTTTTTGGCGGGAACAATCTCCTCTTTTTTTTCAATTTTTGAAATATGAAAATTGATCTCAAGATTTTCTTGCTGATATTTTGAGGAAGAAAGTTTTTTCACCGATTTCTTTTCTTTCTTTTTTTTGATTACCTCTTTAGAGTTGGAGTCTTCCTTTTTTTGATTGCTGTGCTTTTTTTTATCGCTTTTTTTGTTTTTAGAAGATTGGGATTGCGAAAGCTTTTGATCAAGAGGGCATGGGTCGTCTTTGAGGTGGCTTTGATGGCATGATTCACACCATTTTTGATGGGAACAAGCGACCTCTTTTTTGATGGCCAACTTACATTCTTTGCAGAACCAATATCCGCGTGGGCAGTTTTCTGCAAAAAGGTGTCCTATCTTGCATTCTTTGCAATACCAACCGTTTTCACAAAAAGGCTCCTTGAGCTGCTCATGCGTATCGGAACAGGCTCCGCACCACCAGTTATGTTGGCAGCCTTTTCCGGCTTGATAGCTTTTGTGACAATCCCAACAGTACCATTGTAGGGTGCGCCATTGTGAATGCTCCAATTGTTTCTGTTTCGAGCAGATCTTTACTTGGTGATGTGTTTTACAATTGGTACAATACCAGCAATAAGGGCAATCGAATTCAATGACATGTGGTCTGTTATGAACCTCACACCACCAAGATCCATAAGGACATATTTCATTTAATACATGCGTTCGATGGCATCGTTTGCAACACCACCGATTCTCTCTGTAAATAGTATAACGGTCATGAACCGCATCGCAAGTGCTGCAAGGAAAGCAATCGTTCGTACAAGAGTAAGGATCTTCTCTGCCGTAAGGATCCTCACGGTTATCAACAGGCCAAACTTGACCGGGAACATGAATTGCACGGCATTCCTTACACCACCAATAAAAATCGCGCACGTAAATCCGGCGGGTACATAGGTCGGTATCATGGTCTTTCTGGCATTCAGGGCAAAACCACTTTAAAGCGTGTACAAAGTTAGGGACCCATGCAATGGACAACCCCAGCAAGCATCCTTGTTTCCAAAATTTCATGGTGTTCATACCTCTTATTTTAAGAAGTTTGGATCAAAGAATCAAGCAATTTTCAAAAAATTTTTTTAAAAAACCATGGGTGTCTTCGCAAAAGAAGAAGATCTTTTTCAAAAATGGGTAACGTTGGTTTGGTGCCTAGAGCGGGACTCGAACCCGCACGATCTTACGATCAGAGGATTTTAAGTCCTCAGCGTCTACCGTTCCGCCATCCAGGCAAGCTGCTCTTACCATAGGTTTTTTCTCCGTCGTCATGCAAGCTCAAAAGAACAAAGACGATTTCGTATATTGAGAAGGTTGGTGTTTTTTTGATGAGCCTTCCATCATCAACAATCTTGTTTTTTATGGAAAATTTTTCTACGATAAAATACTATGTATCAAGTCGTACAACGAATCACAGTAGCGAGTGCATGGTTTTGGCGATACAAGTCCCTTTGGTTGCTGATTTTCGGCTATGATCTGATCGCAGGCATTTATGTTTGGAGGCGCTTTGACGCTACGTACGCCTTGATTTTTAAAGCGTTTTACACAACCGTTTGCGCGTTGGGTTTGTGGAAATTTTTGAAGCATTTTCAAGGAAGCTCGCGGTGGAGGAATTTTTGGATCGGGTTGTTCGCGGTAGCGGTATTGGGTTCGGTTTTTACCAGTCGTTATCCGGTCCGTGCCAGTAGCGAACTCGATATTTTGCTGGCTTCTTTTGCGATGAGCTACCTCTTTTGGACCAATCCAATTGCTTCTTGGGAGTGGAAACTGCGAGCGTTGGGAGTGGGTATTTTCTTCTTCTTACATTTTTCCATTGGTATGTGCTGCGCTTGCTATTATAGCGACCAGTGGAGAAGTTATCCATGGGCTACTTTTTTCCGCGATTTTTGCTTTTCTCCCGCAATGGTGGCCTCGCTTTGTAAAATACCGATGAATTGGGTGAGTACTCCGCTGAATTATTCCAATTACCAAGGATATTTTG
>JAGDCJ010000003.1 GCA_017958565.1 Opitutales bacterium | reverse complement strand
TTCTTCTTGAACATTTTCAACATTCGATCGGTCACTTTATATCCACCCACCACATTCACAATGGCAAAAAAAATCCCAAGATAACAAAAGATTTCCATTGCCAGGGTATCCGCACGCGATAAAGCAACCAACGCCCCTACCAACGTAATCCCCGAAATCGCGTTGGTTCCTGACATTAAAGGGGTATGAAGCTGGGAAGGAATTTTCGCAATCAACGCAACCCCCAACCAACTTCCTAAGAGGATGCAACACCCTACTAAGCCATAATTCACCTTGTACAAATCCACCCTTTTATTGAAAAACAATTTCGGGAAAAAGTAAATCTATTTTCGACAAACTTGTACAATTCCTACCGCGGCAAATCCATTGGTACCGGCGGCTTTTCTCCGCTTAGGATTTCATACGGAATCCCACAATCGCCCATTTTTACAAGCTGCTTGGCCATATACCGAAGCGTCCATCGATGATTCAAAAAATTGGTCGCATTCAAAAACAGCAGCTGGATATCGACCCACACGGAGCGATGTTCCGCATAAAAAAGCGCCAAACGAGATTTAATCGGGCGACAAACATGAAAGTACCCTTGGTACGGATCGGCATAATCCGATAAAAAAAACTCCATTTTTGATAAAAACAAAGAAGCAAAATCGGACATTCCAGGCTTCACCCGAACGATTCCCTTTTCCTTTTCCGTAAACGATTGATATTCGGAAATCAGCTGCGGCCGCGGCCCAATCAATAGCATATCCCCTTTGATCACGTTGATTAATTGAAAAAATTCATCAAATTTCAATGGCCGTAAATAACGCCCCACAGCGGTAATCCTTGCATCCGAAGCAGCAGTCGCAATCACGCCGTTTTGGTCCGCTTGATAAACCATGGTCCGCAATTTGATCATCGAAAACAACGTCCCATTTTTTCCAACCCGCAGCGGCGTATAAAAAGGATTTTTTCGGTCATTGAAAAAAACAAGCAATACACCCAAAAGTAAAAATGGGCTTAAAACCACCAAGATGCACAAAGCAAAAATTCGCTGGAAAAATTCCCAAAAAATCATGCAAGGATTTTGCGAATGACGGAAACAACTTGTTCCAGCTGGTCTTCGGTTAAAGAGGTACCGGAGGGCAAACAAACACCGTTTGCAAACAAAGAGTCCCCTACCTCATTCCCATAATAACGGCATTTCCGAAAGACCGGCTGTAAATGCATCGGCTTCCAAAAGCGCCGACCTTCGATACCGTTTTGTTCCATCGCAAGCAGTAATGCATCCGGCGTTACAGCAGTTTCCTTCGGATTCAATTGCATCACGGTTAGCCAATGATTCGGTTGACCATAAGGAGCTTTCGGCATCCAATGAATTCGCTCTCCCAACGGAACCAACGCGGTTTTGTAATATTCAAAAATAGACCGCTTTTTTGCTAACTTTTTGTCCAAAGTTTCCAATTGCCCCAATCCAATTGCCGCACAAATATTACTCATGCGATAATTAAACCCTACCTCTTGGTGTTCATAATACGGACAATCTTCTCTCGCCTGCGTGGATAACTTGCGAGCGTGTTGAATCAAGGATTCATCGTGCGACAATAAAGCCCCTCCTCCCGACGTCGTAACGATTTTATTCCCATTAAAGGAAAATGCACACCCCAATCCTTTGGAACCCGCATGATGGCCTTTGTATGTGGCACCCAATGCTTCACAAGCATCGACGAACATCGGGATGCCATCCGATTCACAAAGGCTTCGGATCGCATCATAATCAGCACACTGCCCGTATAAATCGGTTACCACCACCGCTTTTGGCAACTTTTTTTCTTTCTTACAATCTTCCAACGCTTTTTTTAAACACTGCGGATCCATATTCCATGTCGCAACATCCGAATCGATCCAACGCAACTCTGCTCCCATGTGATACGCATAGGATGCGCTCGCAATAAACGTCACATCAGAAGCCAAGACCACATCGCCCGGCTGAATTTTCAAATGAGCCAACATCAAATGTAAAGCCGAAGTTCCGCTATTTAACGCTAAACAATAAGGGATTTTTGTATACGCCGATAACGCTTGTTCGAACGCTTGGGTCATGGGACCTAATGGCGCTACATAATTAGAGGCAAACGCTTTTTGCACATAAGAAAGCTCGTTTCCGCAAATATCGGGAGGAGATAAAAAAATTTTACTCATGAGGATTGAATTGGAATTGATACCCATACAAATCGATGGACGGATTCCATTGTTTGTAAGATGTTGCCCGTATTCTTCTTTTCAATTCTTCCGACGTTATACCTTCGCGAATCGTCATTAATTCATTAAACTGTTTTCGGGTAAAAGGTTTGCGCGTCCATTTTTCTTCGGAAACCGGAAGAGGTTTTCCCTGCAGAATCCCATCCATGATTTCATAAAACAGCGCTAATAACGCTGGATACGTTCTTTCTAACAAAGAAGCTACATCATCATTTTGGTAAACCGGAAAAGTTTTTGTAGCAATAATGCCACCGGTATCCACCACCGGAAGCATATGATGGCAAGTGACTCCATACGAACTTGCTTTCTCGTAAAGAGCAAAATTATTACAACCGATCCCAGGATAATTAGGAGACCCCGGATGAAAATTGATCGCAGCTATTTTCACCTTTTTTAAAACAGCTTCTGGAATGATCCATCGTGACAAAAAATTAATCAAATAATCGCAAGAATCCTCATACATTTCTTGTGGGAACGGATCCTTCCACTCACTAACAAATACTTTTACATCTTGAAAATGCATTGTACAAAAACGCATCGCCTGTATAGAAAATGCATCATTTTTCTTCCCGCAAAAAACAATTTTTTTGGTATTTTTCAGTTGTGAGGCACAAATTTCTCGGTGGGTTGTTTTGCTTGCTTTGCCGATCGCCGCACCTTTTTGAACATGGTTATATCGAACAATTTTTACCGGACAACCAACGGCAATGCAATGATCTGGTAACGATCGATTCACAAAACTATGGGCACCCACAACAACACTTTCACCAATTGTAACGCCTGGTAGCACTGTACAATGACTACCAAGACAACAATTTTTTTTCAAAACCACCCTTCCTCGCTTCTGATCAATCGTTGATTCGGAATAAATGGAACAATGGCTTCCGAGCTGTACTCCTTCTTCCAAAATCACTCCAAATTTCGCATTGATGTAAGTGAAAACACCAATATCAACCCGATCCCCTCTTTGCAAATTTTTCGCATGCTGCACCATCCAATTCCATCGCGTTAATTTTCCTTCTTCTATCCTTGGCACCTGCCATTTTTCAAACCTCTCCATTTTTTCAAAATACCCTATTTGGATTCTTTTTCAAGCGTTTCTGCCGTTCGCAAATTCATCGGTTGAAAAATAAACTCTTCCAACACCCTGTCCTTGGAATCTTTTAACACCCATTTGAAAAAAGTTCTTTCATCTATGGTTTGATCTCCAACGATCGGATCCCATTTTTTCGATTCATGATTCCAAATACACCATGTTTGTGAATGAACCGATGGCCAACAAAATTGCTGTACATCCGGTCCCATCGACGGGTTGCGATGGGAAACCACCGCAACGGATACTTGTTTATTCGTTAGCTTATAGCCTTCTTCCTTTTCCACTGTCAAAAAGATTTTTCTCTCCTGAAAACGAATCTGCTTGGCTCGCAAAACAAATGCCGCTAGTTGTTGAAATCCTTGAAAAAAATGTTCTTTTTTCTCCATTTTTTTCAAAAACCATGGGAAGATCACAGCCATCAAAATCCCTAGCAAGGTCATTGCGATTACAAGCTCCCATAAGGTATATCCAAAAAAATTATTTTTTCCCCTTTTCATGAATTCAACCCTTGACAATATTTCAAATCATTTTCTGATAAAAAGATCAATTGCAAGATCCTGAATAAGGACTTCGCTTCACGCTATGTACATCGATACAACCTTGCTCGCAAAAGCTCAAAAGGTAATCTCTAACCCAAACATTTTGATCAATTTAGTCTCGAAACGCGTCTGGCAACTGCGTAACGGCGGGGACCCTTTGGTCCACCCCACCGAAAAATCTACCCTCGAAAATATCGCTCTCCGCGAAATTATTGATCATAAAATCTCCTATTCGCTGTAATGACTTCCAAGACGCATGAAAAAACAAAAACGTTTCTGAATCGGAAATTATCTCATGAATTTTTTATCGGAAAGCGTTTTGAAGCAGGCATTGTTTTGCTGGGAACGGAAATCAAATCGTTGCGCAACGGCAACGGCGATCTAGAAAAATCTTTTATTCATTTGGATCGATACCATCGACTGGTATGGATCAATGCGTACATCCATCCCTATTCTTTTGGGACCAATTGTAATCACGAACCGACCCGATCACGCCTTCTCCTCCTTCATAGGCGAGAAATTAACGAACTGCGTGGCGCATTAGAACGAAAGGGTGAAAGTGTTTTCCCAACAAAATTATACTTTCAGCATGGACTTGCGAAGTTGGAAATTGCCATTTGTAAGGCAAAAAAATTGTACGACAAACGCTACGATTTAAAAAAGCGCGCTGAACAACGTGACCTTGAACGCACGTTTCGTACACATCTTTCATCATCCATGTAATGGATTGTAGCGAACCATTTATCCCCATCACAAGAAAATGTAAAGTGGAAAAGCGTGCGAATTTTCTCGATCTCGCCTGGATCAATTTTTCTTGCATATTTCATACATATTTTCTACGGTAGTGCCAAATGGTAGGTTACTTAGATCCTGGGATGGGGAGTTTGTTGGTGC
>JAGDCJ010000015.1 GCA_017958565.1 Opitutales bacterium | reverse complement strand
TATTCCGACATATCTAATTGGATCAGAGCATTCCGATCGCCAAAGATTTGTTCGGCAAGCAATTTTACCACGTACGTTTTCCCAACCCCTGTTGGCCCAAGAAATAGGAAAGAGCCCATCGGACGTTGCGGATCTTTTAAGTCCGTACGAGAACGTTTTAATGCTTGAGCGATCGTTTTTACAGCTTCTTCCTGCCCGATTAAAGAACGATTGAGTGTTTTTTCCAGGTTTAAGTATTGATGAAGTTCATGCTTGCCCATTTTTTCGACCGGAACGCCCGTCCAATCGAATACAATTTTTTGTAGCGTGGATTCTTGCACGGGAATTCGCTGGTGGTCGGTTTTTTGTTTCCAAGCTTCTAAAAGCTGGGTTCGTTCCCGTTGAAGTGCTTGCTCTTGATCGCGATAGCGAGCAGCTTCTTCAAATCGTAAATGGTGAATAGCGGCTCGTTTTTTTGTTTGAAGGGATTGAAGGGAGCGATCAATGGTTTGGGTGGAAGGGGCATCGGCTTTTCGAAGAATTTTGGTGCGTGCTCCCGCTTCATCCAACAGATCGATCGCTTTATCCGGGAAGCAACGATTGTTGATATATCGCTGGGTTAATTGTACAGATTGCTTTAAAATCGCTTCTGGGTAACGAACCTGGTGGAAGGCTTCGTATCGGTCTTTTAATCCATGTAAGATTTTGATGGTGTCGGAGGGAGAGGGTTGTTCAATCAAAATGGCTTGGAAACGGCGGTTTAATGCGCTGTCTTTTTCAATATACATGCGGTATTCATTGAGCGTAGTGGCGCCAATACACTGCAATTGCCCGCGGGCGAGAGCCGGTTTTAAAATATTGGAAGCGTCCATAGAGCCTTCTGCGGAACCGGTGCCGACGATCGTATGTAGTTCGTCTAAGAACAAAATGATCGAACGATTTTGTGCTTCTTCCAGCAAGCGCTTGATGCGTTCTTCAAATTGGCCGCGGTATTTGGTACCGGATAACAACAATGCCAAGTCCAACTGGATAATGGTTTTATTGAGCAACATATCGGGCACTTGGTGTTGTACGATTCGCTGCGCGAGCCCTTCGACGACGGCGGTCTTCCCCACTCCTGCTTCTCCGATTAAAACGGGATTGTTTTTGGTGCGTCGGCACAAGATTTGAATGAGCCGTTCAATTTCGCGTTCGCGTCCAATAACCGGATCTAGCTCATTTTGTAGCGCTTTTTGCGTTAAATTTTGCCCGTAGGTTTTTAAGAGAGAAATCGATGGCTTGGATCGTCGTACGAAAATTGAGCCTTCCTCCTTTGTATCATCTTCTTCTGGTCCTTGATTCCCTTCATCCATTCCTTCATCTTCCTCTTCATTGGATTCATTTTCATGGTTGTTGTTTTCGGAATGCATTTCGCATAAAATTTTCTTGCGGCATTGTTCTCGATCGAACGGAAGAAAGTTTAGCAAGCAAGCTCCAAGCCCGCTTTTTTCTTCCAATAAGGCTAAAAGCAGATGTTCGGTTCCTATCGAGAAACAATGATTTTCGCGGGCAAATTGAAAGGCCAACTGTAATACTTTTTGGGCGCGTGGAGTAAAAATCATCCCTTCTTCCGATAAAAGTGTCGTAGGCATCCATAAGCTGGATGTTTGAAATAAAAACGAAAGAAAGGTTTTTTGTACCGCCTCCACATCGCATCCGCATTGCCGTAAAATACGAACGGCGAAACTTTGCTTGAATTCCAATAAGGCCAATAAAAGGTGATCCGTACCGACATACGGTTGATGCAAACGATCGGCCAGTTGTTTCGCAAGGACGAACACCTGCTGGGTATGTCGCGTCAACTTAGGAACCATGGGACACCTTTGGTTGAAATGCCGCGGTCCATTGGGCCAACGTTGCTTTAACGATTTGAGCGCGCATGCGTGATTCTTCGGATAGGGGAATGTTTTTTTTGCAAAGCTCACTTAGGTTTTCACGGGATAAAGAATTCCATAACAAAGTTAAAGCCGAACGCTGTTGTTTTGGAAGCATCCCATTATCAATGGCCATCAGAAAGATGGATAACAGATTGCTTGCTTCTTCAAAAGAGAGTTCATAGCAGTTTTTGAGCAATCCGATGGCTCGGCCAACGGTATCTTGTAAAAACGTTGCGTGCTGGGTGAGCATTTCTTTGCGTACGCGCAATTCTTCCGCCACCAATTGTTCAGTGATGTTTTCCACATGGGTGAGCAACGTCTTTTCGTTTGTTCCTAAATTCACGCGATTCGATAAGTAAAACAGATGTCCGAGTACTTTGTCGTTTACGACCTGAAGCGGGCCGAGTTGCAAATCCATTTCAGAAGCAGCTTGTATCAATGCGGGTAGTTGTTGATCGAAGCACAGCGCTGGCAAGTGCAATAAGACGCGAATTTGAAGGCCCATCCCAAGGGTTTCCAAAGAAGAGGTGAAATAGCCTTGTTGAGGCGTGAAAGCGTATGTTAACTGCATTCCTAATGCTTCTTCCAATGCGTTAACGGATTGCCAAACCGCTTTTAACGTTCCGCTTGGCTTCGTGGATTGCAATCGAAGGTGATCTTCGTCGTGCGTAATGATTTGCAAAAAAGATTTTTGATGATACCAAACAACGGTTTCATCGCACGGTTGTACAAGAGGAACGGTGGTTTTTAAGAGTGCGCGTTCAGCATGAGAAGCGTTTCCCCAGGGACAAGCGATCCATTCTTCTTGAAAATTCGGTAAGCGTTGAAGCGCTTGAAGGACCTGGTTAGCCACTTCCTTTCGTGATTGGGTTGGTGCTTGCGTAGAAAAAGGGAACCCTTTGAGATTTCGAATCAAGGCTACCGATTGACTCAAACGCACCGGTCGTGAACTTAAACGCGCTTGATGCAACCATAAAGGGTGGATGGATAAGGAAGCCATAGAATACCTTCTCGTACGATGAGCACTTTGTCTGCATCGAGCAAGTCTTTATTCTTTAATAACGGATGGTTCGAGCAAGATGGAAGGAATTTTTGTTGGCACGTTTTATGCGTTTTCTATCAAGGCTTCGATGTAAGCCGCCGCCGAAAAGGGTTGCAAATCTTCTGCTTTTTCTCCGAGCCCTATGAAGTAAATCGGGATGTGTAGCGTGTGAAAAATACTGAGCAAAGCGCCGCCTTTGCTGGTTCCGTCCAATTTTGTCAGGATTAAGCCGGTAAGGCCAACTGCTTCGTGAAAGAGTTGGGCTTGCTGTACGGAATTGGTTCCGAGCGATCCATCGAGCACCAGCCAACGATGTTGAGGAAAAGAGGCATTGCATTTTTGTAAAACCCGTATCATCTTTTTGAGTTCTTCCATCAGCGAATGTTTGGTATGCAATCGGCCGGCGGTATCCAACAAAACGCTTTGATAGCCGCGGTGCATGCCGGCTTGGCAAACATCGTAGGCAACCGCTGCTGCATCTGCTCCCGGTTGGCTCCCGATGCAATCGAGCTGCAAACGTTCTGCCCAAGTTTTTAATTGGATATCAGCGGCGGCTCGAAACGTATCGCAAGAGCCTAATAATACTTTTTGACCGTTTTGTTGCCAAAAATTGGCCAATTTTGCAGCAGTAGTGGTTTTCCCGGCTCCATTGATTCCTAACAACAAAAACACTTGCAAAGAATGGGGGGTATCTTCGGTTGCTTGCGAAGGATCCGTTGATGGAACGGTACCTTCAGACCCTTGTATCAATTCGGTGAAAATTTTTCGCAGACAATCTTGACCCGAAGGATACCGTTTGATTTCTGCCTTCATACGTTTGAGAATCATTTCTACCACTTCTACTCCAAAATCCGCTTGATAAAGATGTTCTTCAAACGACAGCCATTCTTCTTCCGTAAGTGAGGAATGTGCAAACAAGGAGGAAAAATTGCCAGTAATCGCTTGGCGCGTTTGGGCTAATTTTTCTGCAAAAGTCTTAAAAATGCCTAGCATGAGGATGTTTTTTCTGTAGCGATTCGATCGAGAACCCCATTAATGAAACGTTTCGAATCTTCGGAGGCATATTCTTTGCTCAGTTCAATCGCTTCGTTGATGACCACCGGCGGAGGGGTTGAGGCTCCAAAACATAATTCATAGATCCCTAATCGTAAAATGGCTAGCTCTACTTTTGCGATTCGTCCAAATGCCCAATTTTCTGCATGTTGTTGTAAAATCGTATCAATCGATGCTTGATGTTGGCGAATTTTGCGCAATGTTTCTAAAATGAAAGAAGAAGAGTCCAATTCGTCTGAAATTCCTATTTCCTCACAGTACGCATGGTATAACATTTCGATATTTTCTTCTGGTTGCATGTCTTGCATGTATAAACAGGCCATAATCTGTTGCCGTTGTTGATGGCGCTTCGATACCGAACCAGCGTAAGGTTTTGGGGGGGGCATGTTCACCTTTTCTGATAAATGGGCAAGGGCCGATTGTCAATTTTTTAGCGGATACTTTTTTTGTTCTTGAAGAAAAAAAAATTTTTTTTTCAATAAAAACATGGCTCGAGAACGAGCAGAAAAAGTCGCAAGTTTTTGTACCGGGTTTTGCTTAAGTGCAATTTATTGGCTGGGAGGAATGGGGCTTACTTTTCGTACAACATTGCCTATACACAGAATGTTTTTTTTCACAATAAGTGGGCTTTTAATTGTTTTATTGAGCTTGTTTTTCTATTACTTGTTACGTTTTAAATTCTACAAGGGATGGGATGATCTTTTTTTCAATAAAATGTGCATCTTGTTGAGTGTATTGATTTTGATTGCCATTGTCCGAAGGTTTCCTTCTCAAAACACGCTGATAAATTGGTTGAACTATATGTATTTTTTTTATTGTTTTATCTTGTTTCCGGTCGAAATTTTATTGATTAATTATGTTTTTTCAAAAAGTTTAAAACCTTCCTTAGCCTGGTATGGTTGTATAGGTTTTGTGTGTTTTATGAGTGTTTGGAGTTTCTTCTTGAAACAAGAAAATTCATATTTTGTTATCAAAAATTTCTGGTGTAAATTCTATGAAATCAGTTTTTTCGTCGTAATATATTTTTTTTATCATATAAAATTGCCTTGGATGAAAGTGGTTAGTATTTTTTTAATGATGGTCTTCATGGCTTTTTCATTTTCTTGTAAAACAAGAAGGCAACAGTTTCTTTATTTTTGCATGATTGAGTTAATGGGCTTTGTTTATTTAGTCAAATTTTTGGTCAGGCAAAAGGTGGCAGTTGTTTTTTTGTGCATAGGACTTTTTCTTACTATGAGAAATAAAGTTAAGCTGGTAGTTAACTGCTTTGATGATCGAAGTTATAGGCAGTCTTGTAGTATATTACTAGCGGAAAAAAAATATTTTTTCACAAAAATGTTTGGGAATGTTTCTTTTGTGGGCAACTTACATAATGTTTTTTTGGATGTGTGTGAGAAAGTTGGTTTTGTTGGATTGCTTTTATATTGTAGTGCACTTTTATCTTGCATCTTTTTCTTTTTACAGAAGAAAAATTTTTATAAAGAACTATTTATTTTATTGTTAGGTAATGGTATATTGATGCTTGGAAATAGTTGTTTATCACGTTTTATTAGCCTATACATTTTTATGTTTTTTATAATAAAAAAGACATTCTTGTTCGTGTGAGCTGTGGTTAGTTTCATTGTTGGTTTTCTATTAAATTTTTTCTTATTTTTGTCGATCTTTGTTGGGGTACGCGTGGCGGTTAGCATTTTTGCTGACTCAAATCAAATTCATGTAAGTAGAAGTTTTGTAATAGTGAATAGCATATTATTTGTATTGTATTTGATTGTATTTTTTGCTCAAAAGCGGTGGAAACGGTGGTATCATTTCCATTTGAATTGGTTGTATTTAAGTATGGCATGTTATATGATCTTTGTTTTAAAAAAAAGCTTATTGTTGTACAACGTAAAATATCTCATCTTGTTCATAGAGATTATGTTGATCAATGAAATGTTCACTCGAGATTTTCGAAAGAAGCTGGCATTTTATGGATTTTGTTTGGTGATGTTAATATTAGGGGCGATCATCTATTTTCAATGGACGTTCCCTGTCTATATCCAATATGGTTTAGCGATCAAATCAAATTATTGCTTGTTTATTATCTTGTTTATCATTACGTTTTACCGAGAATTATGGGCAAAGACGTTTTATCGGTTTTTGTTTGTGAATGGGTTCGTATTTTCGATAGGAT
>JAGDCJ010000014.1 GCA_017958565.1 Opitutales bacterium | reverse complement strand
TTTCTGTTGGTACACATGGGTACGTTCTGCAATCCCTTCTTCCAACCGCTCAATGCCATCTTCTAACAAACGGTAACCCGCATCCAAATAAGCGATTTCAAACACCTCATGGTGGAAGGAGCCCAAACGCGACTGCCAAAATTGTACCAACACGGCATTGTTGGTAAAAATCGGCTGTTCGGTCGTTCGTTGTTGCAAATAATACTCAGAAAATGCTTTAATCAGCATAAAACACACGGTAGAGGCTTCTCCGAGTCCTGAAAACGATCTCAATTGTTCCGGTTTTGCATCTAACACGCTGCGAATCGTACCAAATTTTTTCAACAATGCTTTCGCCAAATCTTTCACATCGCGCCGTGGAATGCACAACGTCAAAATGAGTTCTAAAATTTCATGTTCCGCAAAGCCGCGTAAGCCGGTTTTTAAGAAACGAGTGCGTAAGCGCATGCGGTGCCCTTTGTGATCCTTCTCATTTCCTTCCACACCCATCCTTACTTGCACTCTTAAAAGGTTGGAAAATTGTAAAAAAATCAGGCTAGAGCCGTCAAACGGAAAACAAAAGCTTCCTTCGAGGCAAAAGCATTAAATCGTTGCTGGCGATTTTTTACGGTAAAGGACGGGATAAAAATTTCCGAATGGCTTCTTGAACCGAGACCTGTTGATAAAAAACAGAATATAAACCCTTTAAAATGGGCGCTTCTATCCCGCTATCTTTGATTCGCTCATAAAACCCTTGGATGCTCCCAAAGCCTTCTACAGTGGTCTCTTGGAGCAATTCCTTCGTGCTTTTCCCCTGCGCAAAAGCAAACCCAAAACGTCGATTTCTTCCCCACTCTCCTTGGGTGGTTGCTAACAAATCGCCCAAGCCGCTGATTTCATAAAATGTTTCTTTTCTCCCACCTAAAAACATGCCAATGTTGACCATTTCCTTTAACACACATGTTAAATAAGCTGCACGCGCATTATCTCCCAATTCCCTCCCATCCAAAATTCCCGTCCCAATGGCGTAAACATTTTTCAAGCATCCTCCTAATTCAGCGCCTAACAAATCGCTACTGTAGTAGACACGCACCACCTCGCTCGAAAAAGTTTTTTGCAAAGCCCGTTGATCCTCCTTTGAAGCCAATACCATGGCGGCTGGTTTTCCCATCGCAAACTCTTTGGCAAGCGTAGGGCCCGTCCAACACATCACTTGGACCTGAGGACAAATCGACAGAATCACTTGTGAAGGGGTTTTCAAGGTTTTGTGGTCCAATCCTTTGATTAAAGAAACAACATGGGTCAATTGAGTTTTGTACGCTTGCAATTGTTGGCAAATGGATACCAATCCTTCCATACGGCATGCGACAAAAACGATCGAATCGGGTTGTAAATATTTTTCGAAATGGACATCCACCGTTAAACTTTTCGGGAAAGGTATGCCTGGAAGCCGCAATCGATTTTCTCGATACATCCGCATTTCTTGCGCTTTTTTTTCATCCCGCGGGACCAAGATCACCGATAAATCTTTTTTCGCCAAATGAACCGCAACCGCCGTTCCCCAAGCGCCTGCCCCCATCACGATGTAATTTCTGTCGGTCATGATATTGCTTTCTCGACCACGGTTTCGTCAAAATAATTAAAATCCATACCGGCATTCACCACCAATGTTTGGCCATTGATTCCGCTTGACGATGGACTCAATAAAAAAACTGCCGCGTTCGCCACTTCGGTTGTGGTAATGGCCCGCTTGCGCAATGTCAATTGTTCCGCAAAAAGGTAATTTTTCAAGAAGCCAGGAATTCCAGCCGATGCACTGGTTTTCAAAGGCCCCGCACCCACTGCATTAAAACGTACCTCACTATCGGCACTAAAGGATTTTGCCAAAAATCGAACAGTACTTTCCAAGGCGGCTTTAATAGGCGACATGTAACCATAATGTACCGCTGCCACTTGCGAAGAAATTCCCATGGTTACCACCGACGCGTTTTTCGATAAAAGCGTCTTAAAGAATTTTGCCACTTCTACCAACGAAAAGCAAGAAATGGTGGCTGCTTGCAAAAAATCCGCGCGTTTCGTTTCGTAAAACGGTTTCCAGCCGTCGGAAAAATTCGCAAAGGCAATCGAATGCACGATGCCATCGATCGATGGATACTGTTTTTCGATTGTCGACCGTAAGCGTTCAATTTCGCCCTCATGCTCGACATCGCACACCCAAACTTTTTCCAAAGGAATCCACTCAGAAACTTGCTGCTTTCGCGCTTCTGATCGTACGGAATACAAAACCGTTGCGCCATTTTGCGCCAAAATTTGCCCCACATGCCAGGCAACGCTTTTTCGATTGGCGACTCCAAAAACGAGAAAAACTTTACCGGCAATTCCTAAAAAATCCATTCCTTTGGTTCTCTCTGAGCATTTTTCGTGCCAATGAACGCTACGAAGTTGGCAAAATGGCTTCGCGCTCCACCATTCCCAAAATAAATTCGATCGAAACGGATCGCTTGTCTCCCTGAGAGGCGCTTCCTTTAAAAAAATAAAAATCCTTCATTTTTTCCACAAACTGCACTTCCAGCTGTAAACGATCACCCGGAAACGCCATTTGCTTAAACTTCGCCGATTCGATTCGAACCAGCACCGGAATCTTTTTCCCATCCTTTTCCTCTTTGGATAAACGGCCGCTCATTAATACCCCTGCGGTTTGAAACAGCGCCTCGCACAATAGCACCCCTGGCATAATCGCAATCTGCGGGTAATGCCCTTGAAAAAACGCTTCCTCCTTTCGCAGAATCCGCTCTGCCACAATCTCGGTCTCGCTCCTCCGAAGAATCCGATCAACAAACAAAAACGGAGGACGATGCGGAATTGCAGACAAAACATCCGAGGAAACGTGAGGAACTTCTTCCATAAATTTCTTCTATCTTTCTACCACTCCAAAGACAATAAAAAACAATTCTCCTCCAAAGAACAGCCTACTGGCCGTTTGTTTTTTACCGCCTACTGGACAGTATTTTACCTGCTATTTTCCTGAAATGGTCCGAAAGTGCATTTTGGCAAATTTCGGCAAGGATTCGCGGCCTTGCTTTTCGATCAATCGCTGCAACATTTCTTTCGCTCGAACGCCAGCCCCTTTGGGCAAATCCAGACTGGCGCATTCACTTAAATGCTTTAATTGCCGCACGTACGTTGCGCGCGCGACCACAGACGCAGCAGCCACCACAGGATCCGATTCGGCACGAACGCACTGTCGCAGGACAAAATTTTCACAAAAGCCATCCTTTTTCAAAACTTTTTGCACGCATTTTGATGGTGTAAATTGATCCAACAAGCCTTCCGTTACCGAACGGCGCTGCCAAGCATTTTCCAATGCTTTCGCATGGAACCACGCAAGCAGCTCATTTAAATTTCCGAATTGTGCATACAGCTCGTTGTATTTTTCCATTCCAGAAAAAGCGGTTTCCACAACAACCCCTTTTGGCTTTCGGACCAATCGCTCCATTTCAAACAAACGCGCATCGCTTGCAATCGCTTTACTTTCCTTCAAGCCATTTTGTAGCCAAAAATCTACCATCGCTTCATCCGCAATCACGCAAGCAGCTACCAAGGGACCAAACAAATCTCCCTTCCCGCTCTCATCCAATCCCGCATGTGGGCGAAACCATTCTGGATACTCGAGTTTTTCCAAACCGAACTGCGGCTTTTGCGTAATTTCTGGCTCTAAAACGTTCAAAATAAACCACTCGGTTTGCTTCCCCTGCACCACCAACTTGCCGCTGGAATACCGCACTACATTCACATCCTCCCCACGATACGCGTAAGAAGCATACGGTACGTCATAAAAACTCCACGCGTGCGCTTCGCACCAATTAGCCAGCGCATCTGCTTGATCGGGAGTCAACGACAGCGTGTATAAAGTACGAGGTGATGAAGATGGCATCAACAATCAACAGGAAATGTAGGAAGTGCTAAAATGTGGAGTGAATCGATACAGCTCCATCCCTCTTTAAATCTCCAACAAACCTCCAAAAAATTTCATAAAACAGTAATGTTTCTGCCTAAAAAATCACTCCTAAAAAACACCTACCAAAACCCTTCGCGATGTGTCTTTTTTTCCAGCCATCGCTTTAATGCCAGAAAATTCGTACTACGCGCGCCCTAGGTAAGAACCATCCGTTGTGTTGATACGAATCACATCGCCGGTTTTGATAAACAACGGTACCTGTACCCGCATACCCGTTTCTACCACTATTGGCTTTTGAGCATTGCTTGCCGTATCTCCACGTAAACCTTCCGAAGCTTCTGTCACTTTGATAGCAATGGACGGCGGCAACTGAATTTGCACAGGTTTCTCTTCCACAAACATCAAAGAATAGACTTCACCTGGGATTAAATACCCTTTTTGCCCCTCTAATAATTTGCCCGAGACGACTTCATCTTCGTACGTATCAGAATCCATAAAATGGAACCCATTCTCATCTTCGTAGGAATATTCCAACGATTTGGTTTCTACGAAACAAAAAAGCACGGTATCGTTTGAATGATACTTATTTTGCGTAGAAACGCCGGTTATCAAATTTCGCAAGGTTACTTGAATGAAACCGGACTGACGACCCTGTGTGCGATGCTCCACCTCGATCGCCATGTGAGGCACATTTTGATAAATAATCACCTTCCCCTTGCGAATATCGGTTGCTGGCCCTTTATCCCGTACTTCCATGGTTATGCTTCTGGTTTTGTTTTTGGAAGACCCAAAACACTCCGCCCTTCTTTCCACTGACCGCGTTTTTTCATCAAATCGATGCGTTCATATCGCTTCAAAACGGTCTGGCTTGCACAGGCACTTGCCGCACTCTTTTTAAAACTTGGATGTTGTGACATAATAACGAACCTCGCCTTCATTCCCTGGAGCCGAAGATGAGATTCGAACTCACGACCCACGCATTACGAATGCGTTGCTCTACCAGCTGAGCTACCTCGGCAACCATAATTTTCTATTATTTAGCAGCATTGGCAGCGGTACGTCAATCCGAAACCAGAATTTTCCCCTACTCAAAAAAACATGGACCGTCTGAAAAAATCCAAGCTTTATACAGTTTTTCATTTTATCCATGATCTTCGCATTGGTTTCAAAAATTTTTCCTCTCTGTATCCACGAATGGCCTCGGCAAGACAAGAAGAAGCCGATAAAATGGTAACAAAACCATCCTTCTTGGTTACATTCCGCGTGTCGGTTTCGATCAATCGATCTAAGCCGGCCTGTTGCAAGCGATCGAGTACGTTCGGATCACACACGCCATGCGTAACCCAACCGATTATCGTTCGCACACCCGCTTTTTTCAGCCGACGGATCACCAATTCAAATGTACCTCCGCTATCAATTCGATCATCGATTAAAAACACCGAACCATTTTGGACCTCTCCGTTAAAGCTCACCAACCGCAAGGTTCCATCCGGCAAGCGTCGTTTCTCTGCGAAACCAAACTGCCAATTGAGTTGCTCCGCAAGCCATTGAACGCGTGCTTTTGCGCTTCCATCTGCTGCAAACAAAACCGGTTCTTCCGCTCTCTTTTCTGCCATGGTCTGCATTGTGTTCATGAAAAGAGGCAATAGCGACAAATTTTTCGTCGGTAACGCAAAATGTTTCAATTGCCCCGGTGCATGCAAATCGATTGTACATAATCGATCCGCGCCTGCGGTTGCCAACAATCGTGAAAGAAGTTGCGGCGGGATGGAACCACCTTCGGGCGCTTGTTCTTGCCGCGCGTAAGGATAGCATGGCCAAACCACGGTAATGGATAGAGGTCCTGAACGCTTCACTGCGTCAATCATTTGCAACGTATCCCAAATCGCAGACTCTCCTTCTGCAGGAAACAAAAAAACGTTTAAAGAAGAAACTGAAACCGGCAAGCGAATTTGTTTTTCTCCATTTGCAAAAAAAACAATCCGCATCGGCATCACTTTCCCTTTTAAAATCGCTGCCACCTTTTCCGATAAAACCGAAGGCTTCCCTCCACAAAGGAAACAATAAGAATTCATTATTTTTGCCGCTTTTGGAAAAAAGATTTCTGGCCTTTGGAAAATTGCGGATCAATGATTTTTGCTTTTTGATTTCTTTGGCAAAAAACAAGATTTTGCTGCATCGTCGGTTAAATACGCAAAGATTTTTTCTAAATTATCCACGCGCTTGAACAGTTCCGGTAAACGGTTTTTCAGTATCTCAATTCGGTGCGCCAACATAAAGGATATAGCAGGACTCCCACGAACAAAATCGTGATCTTCCACATCCTTTGCTACCCCTGATTGAGCACCAATTGTCACATGATTTCCGATTCGCAAATGCCCTGCAATCCCCACTTGCCCTGCAATAATGGTATCATCGCCAATATGCGTACTCCCTGCAATTCCCACTAAAGCTACCAGAAAACAACGCTTCCCAATCACCACGTTATGCGCAATTTGCACCAAATTATCAATTTTCGTCCCTTCTCCTATACGGGTTTCATCAAAGCGCGCGCGATCAATGGTCGTATTAGCGCCTACATCGACTTCATCCTCTAACACAACATGGCCTAGTTGCGGAGAACGACGATGCACACCTTTTTCCGTCTCGTATCCATACCCTTCTGAACCGATAACAACCCCTGCGTCGATGTAACACCGACGCCCGACTTGTGTCCCATCCAATAAAGAAACATGCGGTCGAACCACGGTATTGGAACGAATGGTAACCTGCTGCCCTACATAAACGTGCGCCGTTAAAGCAACGCCATCCTCAATGACCGAATGCGCACCAATGATGCACAAAGGCCCCACAAAAGCCTTTTTGGAGATTTTCGCTGTTGGATCGATGATCGCACTTGGATGGACACCAGGGGCCACTTTCGGCTTTATTTTCTGCTCCACATCGCGGCAAATCGCATCCAATCCGCGCGAAGGATTCTCCATCCACAAAAACACTTGCCCCTTTCGCGGCGTACCGATGTAAGTATTAGGAAGTAAAATTAACGAAGCTTTCGAGTCAAAAACTTGCGACTTGTACTTTAAATTTCCCAAGAAGGACAAGTCGCCCGCAAGCGCTTTGTCCAAGCTCGCAATGCCAGTAAAAACCGATCGACTCGAACGCCCTTGAATTTTATCTGGTTGAACAAGGTGGATAATTTCCTCTAGGGTATAACGAATCGGCAAACATTTTTCCACGGCTTGTTAGGGAACGGATTTTAATTGAGCTTGTTTTTCCCCTTCTCAGCTTCCTTTTTCGCTAAATCGCTCTGTTTTTTTATCTGTGTTTGATACGGCTGATTGGCACGCTGAATCACTTTTTCGGTTATATCCAATTCCGGTTTTGCGTACAACACATAAGTCTCATTCAGGATCAAATCGAAACCTCCTTCTTTTCCGATGCGTTCTATTACCCCAGCTAACTCTTTATAATTTTTCGATAAAACTTCTTGGCGTTCCGTATGCACCTTCTCTTCTTTCTCTTGTCGAAAACGACCAATGGCTTCCCCTTGTTTTTTTATTTTCTCCATAATGGAATCTTCCATTTTCTTCTTCGCTGCATTACTCAATGCAGGATCTTTGAGAATCTTATCCCGTTCTTCAAAAAACTTCTTCCCTTCTTGCAGCATCTTTTCATGCTCTTCATTGATTTGCTGAATCAACACATCAAAACGTTTCTGCGCTTCTTGCGCTGGAAAAAATTCATCATCCACCTTTGAAAACTTCACAACTCCAATCTTTGTACAGCATCGGGTCACCTTACACTCTTTGCATGG
>JAGDCJ010000002.1 GCA_017958565.1 Opitutales bacterium | reverse complement strand
CTCTCTCTCTCTCTCTCTCTCCATCCAATATGGTTCTGATTTTTTGGGCTGTATAAACAATGGAACCTGGAGCTGGTGCGCGAGCGACGTTAGTTCTGCATGAAACTGCGGACGATTTCCCGCTCCCATGATTCCGCAGATCGTTTTGGTAGGAAGGAATTTCAACAATTGTTTAATTCCCACTGGATGACCTACCAACAGAACGTTCATAACGAAAAAGTCTTCTTCATCTTATGGACGAAAAAACCATTTTTGTAAAATTCTTTCGTTACGATCGTTTTGGAAAACAATTTTTGAAGTTATGTTAAGCTACGCTGAAAAATTTTTGGAATGAATGACTTGGGCGATCCATTTGCGATGAGGATTCGTAAGAGCACACGTATTCCATTCTTTGGCAGAGAAAAACTGTGAGGAAGAAAAGAGGGGCGATTGGAAAAATGTTTTCGGTGGCAATGGAACCGGTTGGTAGAAAATTTCCGTAAAGGTTGTGTTCCCGACGACTCGTTTTCCGCGAAAGCGTTCTTGGAGAGAAGAGAAACATGCTTGCCGTTTCGGTGTCATTTCGGGTAATTCCCACAAATCACCTTGGCCGACGAGAGAAGAAGGTTCCAATAAAAGCCGATTTCGAATGCAAATCCACAAGCGCTTTTGGGTCGCCTGTAAGCGTTGGGTGGGAAGGAATTGGGGGCATTGTTCGATCGTATGCTGCTGAAATGCTTGGCAGAAAGAGATCAATGGGCAGGAATGGCAAGCCGGATGGGTCGGGGTACAAATTTGTTCGCCCATTTCCATAAGCGCTTCGTTAAAAATTCCCGGCTGCTTGATGTCTAGCAAGGCTTGCGCGAGCGGTTTTGCCCAGGTAACGGCGGAGGCTTTCGAAAGGAACGACGTGCTTTGCTGAAACATTCGCGCCAGAACGCGCAGAACATTTCCATCCACAACCGCGATCGGTTCATTCCAAAGAATACTGGCAATCGCAGCAGCGGTGTAGGGGCCGATCCCTGGGAAGGTGCGCAAATCCACATAAGAGCGTGGTGGTTTTTGAAGCCATCGTTGCGCGGTGGTGTGCAAATTGCGTGCACGCGTATAATATCCAAGGCCAGCCCATTGCTGCATAACTTCTTTTGAAGAGGCGTGTGCTAAGGTTGTAAAATCGGGGAAAGCGGACATCCATCGTTGAAAATAAGGGAGAACGGTCGAAATGCGTGTTTGTTGCAGCATAAATTCGGAAACAACGGTTGCGTAGGAAGAAGGCGAGGGGCGCCAGGGAAAGGTGCGTGCATGGGTTTGAAACCACGCGAGTAATGTTGCGCGAACAGAAGAAAGATGGTTCAAAGCGGAATTTTTAGAGCGGGTTACCCGTTCGCATAAAAGTGTTTGCGTCTGCCGATTCAAATTCTTATGTTTGACGGAGGGCATCGTGGTAATGGGGCAGATCCTTACAGCTGAAAAACGTGTTTCAGTTTTATAGAGAAAGTCATTCGATGGGAACCCATGTTGCACCTGATGGGATTGCTTCGGAAATCTTGCCAGTTTCCTTTCCTGTTTCATAGTGAACAAGAACTTCCTTTGCATGGGAACAATACTCAACACGCCCATCTAGAAACGCAATCAATCCGCCATCGGTTCCGTACACACTGTCGGGTTTAGCTTTCCACGAACCATCTTCCTGAAGGCCTCGCGAATGCAGAATCGGCGTTCCCGCTAAAGTATCGGTAGAAATCCCCCCTAAAAACACCCAATCACTTTTGATATCCTTTGAATCAATGATTTTTCCTTTCTTTTTACCGGAGCAATTGGAGTAGTACAGTGAAACATCCGTGGCTCCTCCATCGGTTGCAAGAGCTTTCAAGAGAGGATCTTTTTCTGTAGGAAAAGAAGAGGTTTCTGCAAAAGCAAGCCGGTAAGCCATGGCTAATTGTCTTAGTTTTTGTTGATCGGCGAAAATCTTTGCTTTGAGTACCAGTTTTTGTCCAATGGGGAAAAAGATGGACGCCAAAATAGATCCGATCGTTATGACGATCATACATTCTATTAAACTGAAACCGGCGCAAGGTTTTCGCTTTTGGATCATCTTTTTTTACTATAAAATCTCGTCAGGTAATGTTTGTCAAAGTTGTTTTAACGGCAGAAGAGGGACTGGAAGCCCTGAGAAAAGAAATGGTTTCTCAGGAAAATTTTGTTCTTTGTGTACCGCATATTTTTTCCCGTTTGCATGTTTTGCAATTTTTCCCAAAAATTTCTTTGGAAAACATTCATACCCCTCAGTCTTTATTGCGTCTTTGCGGTAAAAATCCGATCCCTGAGGAGGTGATGTGTTTGCAAGAGCCGTTCTCGTTTTTTCAAGATGCTTCTGTAATTTCGTTGGAAAATGAAGAAATCGATGGGTGGATACAACAAAACGCTTGGTCTTCTTGGGGGAAGGTTGCAAAAATCCAACGACCACCGTTTGAACGCTTGATTTTTTTTGGAAATTTCCCCAAAAACGTTTTATCAACAATCGCCCATTGTTTGGAACACAGCTGCGAATGCATGGCAATCGAACGGCAATTCCCATCGGTATCCATTCAAAAAATTCCGGAACCGATTTCCCTTCAACCGGTTGCTTCTACCGCGCAGGAATACGCGTGGTTGGAGCAAAAAAGGGTAGAATGTCCGCAAGTCCTGACGGTTTTATTGCCGTCGGCAGAAACTTGGCAGGTTTGCTTTCAGAAACCGCTCCCTTTATCACCATTGGCGTGGATCGATTGGCAGGAGCAAGAAACCGGAACCTCGTTTTGGCGATACGTACGGATCCTTGGGAACTCGTTATGGGAAGAGCGCACCTTTTTAGCCTTTGCAAAAGATTTCCAGCAAGCGCGTTCAACATGCCTAACGGATTGTTTTGAAAGCTTGCGTTCTTGGTTGCTTGAACAAGGGAAAACATGGATAGAGTCCTTTCTTTGCCCCCAAAAACCTTCCTGGGCGACCTTCGGAGAATATTTTTGTTCTTTGGCAGAATCGTTGCCAGATGAACTTGCCTTGGATTCGGTGTGGAAAACTTGCCCGATTCGGGCCAGCAAGCGAGGATTTTTTGCCTTTTTGCGAAAAGTTTTGCAACAGCGAATGGGAATGGAGGCCAACGTATTGCCTTGGCAGGATGCTGCTTATTTTCCGTTAAAAAAAGCGATGGTTCCGCATGCAATTCGTGGGCAGAAGTCGCAAGAAACGGCGATTCTTTCTTGGTGCATGGAAGTTGTTTCGCGCGGAGGGTCTTTGTGCATGAGTGTTCCGTTGAAAGAGGAGCGAGGAGAAGCTTGTGAGCCGCTCCTTCCGATCGGGAAAAAATCCTCTTTTTTCATTGCTAGCAACGCGCGTTTGGAAGCCGTTAACCGACAAGATTCGCAAGGTTTGCAAAAAGCCCAAAAAAAGAAGCAGGATTTGCTGCGAATACCGCTCGAATCGATTCGTTTTTCTTGCAAAACCTGGGAAGAGTTTTATCGATATCCCCGTAAAACGTGGCTGGAAAAAGTGATGGGTACTTCTTCGATCCCCTTACACACGCCGCTACAAAAAGCAAAATTTTTGGGAGAACAGGTACATGCGTTTTTGGCATTTACGCAGCCGCCATGCGACATGGCTGCTTGGGAAACGAGCATACGACGTCGTGCAGAAGAAGCTTCTGCGCGCTTTCCTTCTGCTCTATTGCAGCAATGGAATCGGCGAGCGTTATATGTAAGCCTGCAAATGGCGCATGCCTGTGAAGCGTTTTTACAAAAAGGGTGGGAATTACAATCAGAATGGAGCTTACCTAGTGATGCCGTTTATCCGGGTCGTATCGATTTGTTGGCGATTCATCACGGGCAACGAAAAGTGGTGATTATCGATTACAAAACGGCGTTAAATTATGCTTTCACCGCGAAACAATGTGAGCGTGGGTCTGGATGGCAGTTGTTGTTGTATGGGAAAGAATTACGACGACTTTATCCTTCCTATGCCATGGAGTGGCAGGTGATTCTTCCAGGCGGAAAATCAAGGAGGTTGGTTTTCTCACAAGCAGCAGAGGCTTTGCAGAAGATGGAAGCCTGGATCCAGCAGATGCAACAATCCGGTTGTTACGAAAATCTTCCCAAAGAAAAAATGGATACGCTTCCATTAACGTATGCAGCAGGATTGTAACGGTACGTGCTGATGCTGGATGTTTTCAAAAAATTTTGTGAAATGCAGAAAAACCGAAAGAATGAGCTAAATCCTGTTCATAGTTGAAAAAAGGAAGTATTTGGAAGGTTGTCTCCGTTAGGATCGGCAACAACCTTTGCCGGAATGAGAAGAACCGCTACCGTTTGGATGGACATGCTTCGAACATCCACATGAATGAGAAGAATTTTTTTGGCATGCACAAACGGAAGAGACCGGTGTATCGCATGCTTTTTGAAAAGTATGCCAAGCTAACGTTGCGCACTTGAGTCGCATGGGAAAATTTCGAACCCCTTGCAAGGCTTCTAACTCCCCTAGGTCCTTTGGACAAGGAAAAAATGCATCCGTTAACCATGCCAGGATCCGTTCAGCTTCTTCTTTTGCCTGAACAATCGTTTTCCCTTCTAATCGTGCGGTCATGAGCGAAGCAGAAGCTTTGCAAATGGCACAACCTTGTCCTGTAAAAGAAATTATTCGGAGGATATCGTTTTCGATTTGCATATACACGGTTATCTCATCACCACACAACGGATTCTTCCCTTGTGCTTGATGAGAAGGGTGCGGTAAGGCATAAAAATGATGCGGTTGCTCATTGTGAGCAAGCAGGGTTTCTTGATACATTTCGAGCGATTTCATAGAGGAAAAACTGTAAAAACTTTTTCGAGCGCTTGCGCAAGACGATCCACCTCTTCGCACGTATTGTACAAGCCAAACGAGGCACGAACAACCCCACCGGGGTATTGCAAGCGATGCATGAGAGGTTGGCAGCAATGGTAACCTGCGCGCAATGCGATATGGTGGTCACTAACCAAACTCGCAACATCGTGTGGATGGATGCCATCGATCACAAAAGAAAGGACGGCGGTTCGTTGCGGCGGATGGCCAACCACGTGTACGCGAGGGAATTGAGATAACGTTTTTTCTGCATACGCGATCACTTGATCTTCGTGTGCCATTAAACTTTTCCAGGAAAATTGCTGTAGGTAATCGATGGCTGCTCCAAGGCCAATGATATCCGCAACGGGTGGGGTTCCAGCTTCGAATCGAGCGGGAATGGCTGCAGGTGTAAATGAGTCGATCGTAACCGTTTCCATCATGGTTCCGCCGCCGTGATAAGGCGGTAAGGTTTCTAGTAAGGCACGTTTCCCGTAAAAAAATCCAGAGCCCATGGGTCCGTACATCTTATGGCCGGAACCGACCAAAAAATCACAATCTAGGGTTTGAACGTTGATGGGGAGGTGGGCAAGCGCTTGCGCGGCATCGATCACCACGAGGGTACCATTTGCGTGTGCACGGCGAATGATTTCTCGAAGAGGCGGGACCGTTCCGATCACATTCGAGACATGCGTAACGGTTAACAATTTCGTTTTGGCAGTGAGAAGTGAATCGAGTTGCGATAGGTCCAATTCTCCATCTTCTTTCACATGCCATCCTTTTACACGAACACCTCGTTTGGTTTGTTGCATCTGCCAGGGGATTTGGTTCGCGTGATGTTCAAGTTCAGAAAGGATGATTTCGTCGTCCGGTTGAAAGTATCGTTGCCCAATGATTTCTGCTAACGCATTACAAGCTTCCGTTGCGCCGCGCGTAAAAATAATTTCTTGCGGATCCGCGGCTCCAATAAGATTCGCTAAACGTTTGCGGGTGTTTTCATAGGCTTCCGTTGCGCGTTGTCCCCATTCGTAGTAACCACGGTGAACATTTGCGTTATAACGCGTATAAAAATCCATGAGTGCATCGAGAACTTTTTGCGGTTTTTGGGTCGTTGCGGCGTTATCCAGGTAAACAATGGGTTGCCCTTTTGCATCACGTTGTGTTAAAGCAGGAAAATCGTTGCGTGCCGCTTGTACGTCAAAAACTTTTCCCATAAAATGGAAATAGGCTGAAAAGCTGGCTGCCCCGCCAGGATTCGAACCTAGACTAAATGGACCAAAACCACTTGTGCTACCATTACACCACTGGGCAATACCTACTTTTTAGGAGAGAATGTTTTCTCATGAGCGTCAAGAAAAATGCGCCCCAAATTCTTTTAATAAAAAGCTTGGTAGGTGTTGGAAAAAATACATCATAAATGCATGATGAAAGAGATTTGTATCGTTATTGCGTTGATTGCTATGTCCATCGAACTTTTGCCAATGGTCATCAAAGGCTATCGTACAAAATCAATGGATCATGTTCCATGGTTCATGTTGATCAATTGCGAGATTGGAGTTTCAGCTTGGTTATGTTATGCCATATGCATTGAAGAGCAACCGATGTTGTGCCTGGAAGCGTTTGCCTTGATGGTTCTCACGATTGCTATTTACCAAAAAATCAAATATACTCGTTGAAGGAGCCTTGCACTAGAAGCATGGTAGAAAAAATTTTTGGAGGCATTGCATTTGTGACGACCGTGATTGGGTTGTTGCCGCAAGTGATCAAAAGTTATCGAACAAAATCGGTGGGAGATCTTTCGATGTTTATGCTCCTAAATTGTTGGGTCTGTGCCTTTGCGTGGTTGGTTTATGCAGTTTGTATTCATGCGCAAACGATGTTGTGGAGTGAAGTTTTTTGTTTAATCGTTTGCACGATTTCTGTTTATCAAAAAATCAAGTATGATCCTTGATATTTCCAACTATCAATCGATTTTATGTTTAGACGGGGAACTCCCCTTTTCTTTTTTGCAGCAAACCGCGTTGCCGATGGTGGCAACGGATGGTGCGGCAAATAAGCTCGTGGCGCATGGGTTGAAACCGAGTTGTATTGTTGGTGATTTGGATAGCGTGGAGCCATCCTTATTAAAGCAATACCCGTATGTACGAGATGCGAATCAAGATGCAACCGATTTCGAGAAAGCTTTGAGTTACTTAAAGCGGAAAAATTTATTGCCTACGATTGTCGTTGGCCTTAGCGGCGGTTGCTTGGATCGCGTTTTAACGAACATGAGCATATGGCTACAAAGCAACGCTGCGTATGTATCGGAAGATTTAGTAGGATTTCCTTTAAGGCAGGATGGAACCTTTGATTGGCCGATCAATGCGAAAGTTTCGTTATTGGGTGGGTCGAACGGTGTAGTGACAAGCCAAGGCCTACGATGGGAATTGCATCAAACAACGTTAGCCTTCGGAGGATTTTGTTCCTGTTCTAATCGCGTACAGAGCTCACCGGTGACCTTACAGGTACAAGGAACGATTCTTGTGTTTGTATACCGCAATCCTGTTCATGATGCGGGAAGTTTGGAAAGCGACTAAAGCAACCTTTCCATAAAAAACGTTCACTTTCCTTTTTGAGAAAAAGGCTCTTTAGGCTTGAGTGGAACTTTTTTGTGCTTCCAAAGCAGCGTCTACTTTTTTACCCAGCGATTTTACCGATAAAAGCCAAAGGATGCAGATCAGTACGAACATTCCAAAAAGGTACGGTACAATTTGGAAGAAAGTAGGCTTAACGCCACTGATTGCCGTACCAATCGAGAAACAGACCACTTGAATAAACGCACCGCCTGATTTTCCCAGTCGACCACCAACGACATCAACGACGGCTTTTCCTTTTACTTTCATTTCCTCATCTAATGGAATGTAAGCCATTTCTTTGGTCAGATCAAACAATGCGTATTTGGTTGATTTCGAAATGACGATAATGACTGCTCCGAGCATTACGGCAACAGCCACTGGGTTTGTACCCACATTGTCTAAGAAACTTACTAAGTTATCTTTAAACACGATAAAGGTAAAAAATGAAATTCCGCCGACGGTGAATACAAGTGGGGTGATCAGAGCAGCGCTTACCCAACGAAATAGCCGCAAAACGTTTCCGCCTACAATCAGCATGATCATGGAAGCAATTCCTGTGTAAATGGTATTTAAACTCATGAAGGTGTTATAATCGTTTTCGTTCGGATATCGTATCTTTAACTGACTTTTCCAAAGGCCTTCAATCAAATTCACGCTGATTCCGTAGCAAATGACCAACGCGGCAATCAATCCAAGGTAAGGGGACGTACAAATCGTTTTTAAGCTTTCCATTAAACCAGCTTTTTTCTTCTTTTTCTTTACGCCCGGCAGTTCCGGTTTATCGTAAAAACGTTTGTCGGTTAACACATGCGTGTAAATCCATCGGTACGTTAACATGCAAGCGATTCCGCAAATCACCACGATGCTCATTAAGTAGTTGAGCGTGATTTGCCATGGATCTTCTCCCGGTTGTACGCTATTGCGAATATCAGAAGCCCACTTCCCTACGATGCCGACGAACAGCAAGGAAACTTGCGCCATTAACCCGAAAAAAGCATACATGCGTTTTGCTTCGGACATTTTGCAAATTTGATTGGCGAATTGCCAAAAAGAGAGGGAAATTAACGTGCTACCCCATAATTCCGCCAAGACATAAAACAGCCCGTAGCTCCAAATCCCAAAAATTGCAATTGGCCAGTGCAAAGATGGACAAGCTGCTTGCCAAACCGCAATCGTTTCTGGATTGGGATGAAACCATTCGCGGTTAGGGTAAATGACGAACGCAAATAATCCAAAAAAAAGCAAGAAGGGCGATAAGGTTGCGTAAAACAGTTGCTCATTGTTCAGCAAATCGCTGGCTTTAGTATAAACCAACATGAACAAAATTGCAGAGGGTGTGACGCAAAACAACTTTAAGTAAGAAAGTGCCTCCGCGCCGCTATTGGTGACAACAAGAGAATCTTTAATATTCCGCAAACAAGTGTAGTTAAACAAGATGCAGAAAAAAATAAATGCCATGGGAAGTGCTTTTTTGATTTCATAAGAATGAATGGGGAAAAACATTCTCCGTAGCTTAGAAAATTCCAGTTGTTGAATATTAGTACTCATAGTTTTTTATTTTTTCAAAAAGATCTTCTCAAAAAAAAGATGAAGAGTCAAGGAAATAGGAAGCCCCCATCCTTTCCCTTTATTTTGGCAGGAAAATCGGTCATTTTACGCCTTTTGTAAAGTTTCTAAGAAAAAGGCAGGTGGTTTGATCAGCTTGCGCTCTTGGTTGAGAAACACATGTACGGTAAATCCTTTTGCTAATAGCGTGCCCTCGCGAAACAATTCGTAGGTTAACGTAAAGCGGACGCGTTGGATATGTTCTGGAGGGGTAAGGACAACACGCAAGAAATCATCAAAAAACGCGGGTGATTGGTACGATAAATCGGCTTGAACGACCGGCAGGAAAAATCCTTGACTTTCCATCGTTTTATAATCGAGCCCGCATGCTTTTAACCACTCGACTCGTGCGAGTTCCAACCAAACAAAATAACGGCTGTGATGAACAATCCCCATCGCATCGGTTTCCGCGTAGCGGACGCGAAGGGAAGTTTCAAAATGTTTCATGAACGTTTTGCTTGTTTGGTTAATTTTTGTGCAACACGAAACCGTAGCATTTTATCAAGACGCTCGAGTTCCTCTTCGTCGATTTGCTTTTCATGCTTCGCTTTTTCCAAAGCTTCTTGTGCGCGTTGTACCGCTGCATCGAGGGATGCTGCGTCAATCGTTTGAACATCGATAGCCGCTTCGGTTAACAGCAATAGTTCTTGGTCGAAAAATTTGAAAAATCCGGTGTCAATAGCAATAGGAACGTGAGAACTTTTTTCGGTATAAAAAACCGTTCCTGCCTCTAAAATTCCAATGATTGGGAGGTGGCCATCCAAAATTTCAATTTCACCCATTG
>JAGDCJ010000013.1 GCA_017958565.1 Opitutales bacterium | reverse complement strand
TTTTAATTTTGTCAATTATTTTTTTTTGAAGGTTGTTTTAATCTTCGATGCGTTGGATCCGTTCGATCGAAAGCGCGCGATGTTGCTCTAAATCTAAGCGGAGAAATACGGCATTTAAGACACAAGGGCCTTGAGCAACTTCTAATTTATTGGGCTTCCCGTTTAAAAATCGTTCTACGATGGGATCAATTTTACAGCCAATGATGCTGTTTTGTGGACCGCACATTCCGATGTCGCTGATAAAAGCGGTTTGCGGATTCAAAAATCGTTCATCTGCGGTAGGAACATGGGTATGTGTTCCTAAAACGGCAAGAATTCCCTGAGAGGATAAAAACCAACCGAGTGCATATTTTTCAGCCGTTGTTTCTGCATGAAAATCCAGCAGGACATTGGAGACGCCTTGTGTTTGTAACGTTTGCAGCAGTTTTTGCCCAATTTGAAACGGACAATCGAGGGAAGAACGCATGCCTGCGCGTCCCAGCAAATTGATAACCGCTAATTTTTCTCCTTGGTATTCTTGTAGAAGAATGGTACGTCCGGGAGTGTTTTCAGGGAAATTGGCAGGACGACAAACATAAGGCAGCTGGTCAATTTCCTCCCAAAATGATTTTTGATCCCATGCATGGTTTCCTAACGAAAGACCATCGATTCCATGCTGATGCAATTCTTGAGCAGTTACAAGGGTTAAGCCAAATCCATGAGTTGCGTTTTCGGCATTGGCGAAAATGAAGTCCGGCCGATATTGTTCCCGTAAAGCGGGTAATTGTTGATAAACATAGTTGCGTCCTGGTTTCCCAATAATATCTCCGAAGTATAAGACGCGGCATTCAAGCATGAATTTTTTTGGTGGGCCCTGTAGGATTCGAACCTACGACCAAGGGATTATGAGTCCCCTGCTCTGACCGGCTGAGCTAAGAGCCCAATGTGTTTTATCGATGCCAAAAAAGTGCGTTTTTTTCAAGCTTTTTATCCGAAAAGGTTATGGGATTTATGAAAAATTTCTTGTAGAGAAAGAGCGAAATTTTCTTCGTCTCTTTTGAGGATTTTTTGGGAAAAACGCTTGATTTTTTTTCAAAAGATTGGTTTTCCTGAAAAGGAAAATGATGGCTTCGAAAAAATCGGTATCTCCCAAGCAGTTGGTCATTGCAGAGAAGCCGAGTGTAGCTCGCGATTTAGCAAAGGCCTTGGGGGGCTTTCAGCAAAACAAGGCGGGTTATTTCGAGCGAGAAGATTTGATCATTACGTCGGCATTGGGACATTTGGTCGAGCTGTATATGCCGGGCGATTTCGATGCCAAGTATCGTTATTGGTCGTTAAAAAATTTGCCCATTTTGCCAGAAAAATTTTTGTTAAAGCCAATTGAAAAGACGGCAGATCGGTTTGAATTTTTAAAAAAATTGATGGCGCGTAAAGAGGTGGTAGGCCTAATTAATGCGTGCGATGCAGGCCGAGAAGGAGAATTGATTTTTGCGTACTTATGTGAATTGGCGGGTTGTGAAAAGCCCAAACAGCGGTTGTGGTTATCTTCGATGACCGCTCATGCGATCCGAGAGGCTTTTGAGCATTTACGAACCTCGGAAAGCATGAAGCCATTGGAAGACGCGGCGCGTTGTCGTTCGGAAGCGGATTGGTTAGTGGGAATCAATGGAACGCGTGCAGTGACTGGTCGTATGATGGGTTCGAAGCGTAAAGAGGTGGCCAGTGTCGGACGGGTTCAAACTCCTACGTTGGCTTTGCTTTGTGAGCGCGAGCAAGCCATTCGTACGTTTCAACCGGTTCCTTTTTGGCGTCTTCAAGGAACCTTTCAGGTACAGAACGGTTCCTATACCGGTTGGTTGCAGCGGGAAAATTTTAAAAAAGCGAAGGAGGAGGATCGAGCGGATCGTTTCTGGAACGAAGAGGAAATTTCTACCCTTCTTACGCAGTTGCAAAGATTGAAGAATTACGCTTGGTGCGTGAAGGATACCACCAAAACATCCAAGATGGCGGCGCCGCGGCTATTTGATTTGACCAGTTTGCAGCGAGAGTGCAACCAGAGGTTTGGTTTCCCGGCTAAAATGACGCTGGACCTTGTGCAAAGTTTATACGAAAAACATAAGGCATTGACGTACCCCCGTACGGATGCGCGTGCGTTACCGGAAGATTATGGGCCAACTTGTATCGCAACATTGAAAAAATTAGGAGAGCCTTATGCATCTTTTGCAAACAAAATTGTGGAAAATCAATGGGTGAATCCGCATGCCAAGGCGATTTTTAATAACCACGCAATTTCCGATCACTTCGCGATTATCCCAACCGGGATTCTTCCGAAAGCGTTGAAAGAAGTCGAAGCGAAGGTGTATGATTGCGTCGTTCGTCGATTCCTAGCAGTGTTTTTTCCACCGGCAGTCTTTGCGGTGACAACGCGATGGACCACACAAGCCCATTGTACGTTTAAGACCGAGGGGAAAGTGTTGGTACAAGCCGGGTGGCTGGAAGTGGTGAAACGAACAGAATCGAAAGATCGTCTTCCAGCGCTTGAAGCAGCGGATCATGATTCTGCGCAAGGTTTGTTTTTCCAATTGGAGGCAGAGGAAACGCATCCACCGGCGCGGTTTACCGAAGCAACGCTGTTAGCCAGTATGGAGCATGCGGGTCAGTATGTGGAAGAGGAAGCGTTAGCGGATGCCATGAAAGAGAGAGGATTAGGGACGCCCGCGACGCGTGCGCAAATTATTGAAAATTTAATTACCAGCAAATATGTCGAACGGCACGAAAAAGAATTAATACCAACCGCGAAAGCGGAACAATTGTTGGCTTTTTTAAAAGCGGTACAAGTGGAAGAATTATCCAGCCCGGCGTTGACCGGCGAATGGGAATATCGATTGAATCGCATTCAAAATGGAGCGTTCAGTCGTGTTCAATTTATGGAAGAGATCAAAACAATGGCTTCGCGATTAGTGGAGAAAATTGCGCAATTCAAGGAAGAAAGTATGACAGGTACGCTTACCGATGTTCTCTCTCCGAGCGATGGAAAGCCTATGATGGAAACGTTTCGGTCGTTTCAATCGCAAGATGGAAAAATTATCATTTATAAAGTGATTGGGAATCGTGCGTTCCAATTGGAGGAAATGAGGCAGTTGTTGCAACAAAAGCAGGTCGGCCCTTTGCAAGGCTTTGTTTCGAAAGCTGGAAAAACGTATTCGGCTTCATTGGTCATGGATGAGAATTTTAAGGTAAAATTTGATTTTGGTGAGGGAAAACCGATTGCGACAGTGGATGTATCGCAAGCACCAGAGGTAGGAACTTGTCCTTTATGCCATGGAAAAGTGTACGTGACGGAATCGATGTTCCTATGTGAACGGGCGCAGGGGTCTTCGAAAGAAAAGCGGTGTTCGTTTCGCATCATGCGAACATTGCTTGGGGTGACTCTTTCCGATCAGCACGTTCAGACCTTGTTGCAAGATGGGAAAACAAGCTTAATCGATGGGTTTATATCGAAGCGCAACGGAAAACATTTTTCTGCCTATTTGGTCTTGAAAAAAAACGGCACCATTGGTTTTGAATTTCCGCCTCGAGAGAAAAAAACAAAAACCGAGGTTCGCAAGCATTCGGAAACGTAAGCCTTAGTTTTTTACAAGGCAGGACGAAGCTGAAATGTTTCTGTTTCGTTCCGAAGGCGTTTTTTGTTTCAGAGAAAAAAGTGTGATGGGGGAGGTTTTTGAAAAAACCTTTCTTGCGAAAAAAGTTCTTTTCCCTTACCATAAAAGCATGATTTCTACACGGGGGGACGAGATTCCTTTGTTGACCGTATTGGGGCAGAAAATAGAAGAAGACCCGTTTCGGTGCGTAACAGCTTGTATTTTTTTAGCAGCGGTTGTTCATACGTTTTTCGCTGGGAAATTTTCCCGTCACTCGAAGCAATTGGAACACCGTGTCGGATATTCAACCATTCGTTCGCGGGTTTGGCATTGGTTAGGAGAAGTGGAAGTGATTTTTGGACTATGGCTCATTCCTTTGATGATTCTTTTGATCGCTTGGAAAGGTTGGGAATCCACCGTTGGTTATTTTTCGACGCGGCATTATGGAGAGCCAATTTTTGTTTTTGTGATTATGATGGTGGCAGCCACCCGTCCGATTTTGGTATTAGCGGAAAAATTTCTCCAAACCCTTGTTCGATGCTTGGGTCATGAGAAACCTTCCACTTGGTGGTTGTGTATTTTAACGGTTGCGCCATTATTTGGGTCCCTCTTGACGGAACCGGCAGCGATGACGATTGCCGCGCTCCTGCTATCCGAAAAAGTGTTTGTTCATCAACCCAGTCGTTGGTTTTCCTATGCAACCCTCGGGTTGCTGTTTGTAAACGTTTCGGTCGGTGGGGTGCTGACGCATTTTGCAGCGCCGCCGATTTTAATGGTGGCAGCTCCTTGGCATTGGGATACACCGTATGTGTTTTCGCACTTTGGAGAAGCGGCTATCGTGGGAATCGTTTGCTCTGCCCTCTTTTATTTTTTATTGTTCGCCAAGCAGTTACACCTACTCGATGTGCGCGCATCGGGAAGTAAGCCATCGGTTTTGATTTCTACCCCCGCGATTCCGTTGTGGGTTTTCGTGGTGCATGTTTTCTTTTTGGGTTGGACGGTTTTACATGCGCATCATACAGCGTTGGTGGTGTTGGGAGGTTTGTTCTTTTTAATGACCGTTCATATTTTGAAACCCTATCAATCGCCGATTGCATGGAAAGAGGGCTTGTTGGTTGGATGTTTCCTGGCGGGTTTAGTGACGCATGGAGGATTGCAAGAGTGGTGGATTGAAGCGGTTTTGTCGCGTTTAAATCACACGATGTTGTTTTATAGTTCTTTAGTCTTAACGTCTTTTAACGATAATGCCTCTTTAACGTACTTGGCGTCGTTGGTGCCAGAATTTGCGCATAACTTTTCGTCGCAATCTGCGGTAGTTAGCGGAGCGATTATTGGTGGTGGTTTGACCGTCATTGCGAATGCGCCGAATCCAGCCGGTCAATCACTGTTGGCCAAATTTTTTGATCATGGCGTCGTAAAACCATTACCGTTATGCTTAGGCGCTTTGCCGCCAACCTTGATTTTCATCGCTGTATTTCGCGGATTGTTGAACCACTAAGGGTTCGATTGAAGGTATCGAAAATCTTCGATGAAATCTTATCTTCCAACAATCGAGGTTGTTCCAATAAAAAAGCGCAACCTTTATGGATTGCGCTTCTATTCGATACGATAAAAATCGTTATTTCATTCCCAACACGGTTTCCGCCGATGTGAAGTCTCTTTTTTGAGAAGCTGCGACCGCCGGATGGGTTAATTCCCCTTTATAAACGTTTAGGCCATTGCGAAGGTTTCGGTCTTCTCGCAACGCTTTTTCGTAACCCAAGTTTGCCAATTTTTCAATGAAGGGATAGGTAGCGTTGTTGAGCGAAACCGTGGACGTATGCGCATAGGCACCGGGCATGTTGGTTACGCAATAATGGACCACGCCATTTACTTCGTAATACGGGTCCTTGTGTGTGGTGGGACGACTGGTCTCGCAGCAACCACCTTGGTCGATGGCAACATCCACGATCACACTTCCGCGCTTCATCGTTTGGATCATGGCTTTGGTGACCAATTTGGGCGTGGAAAGCCCTGCTACCAATGCAGCACCGATGACAATGTCTGCTTGAGTGATGAGTTGAGCAATATTGCCCGAATTGGAATAAGCCGTTTTCACCTCGTTATGGAATTGCTTGGTAATGGAGTCTAAGGTCGGTTGATAATGATCTAAAACGGTTACATCCGCTCCAATTCCGTGTGCAATGAAGGCTGCATTTTGTCCGACGTTTCCGCCGCCTAAAATCAAAACCTTAGCGGGAAGTACACCGGGAACACCGGATGGCAAGATCCCCTCTCCTCCAAATTGGGTTTGCAAAAGATTGGCCGCCATTAAAACAGACATGCGTCCGGCAATGGCGCTCATCGGAGATAATAACGGTAATCTCCCAGCATTGTCGGTGACAGTTTCGTATGCGATGCAAACCGCACCAGATTTTATTAACGCTTCTGTTTGCGGCACATCGGGAGCTAAATGGAGATAAGTAAACAGAATTTGTCCTGCGCGGATTTTTTTGTATTCTTCAGGAAGTGGTTCCTTTACTTTGACGATCATATCGGCTTGCTGCCAAACTTCATCCGCCGTTCGCAATAAAGAGGCACCGGCGTTTTTGTAATCGGTATCCGAAAATCCGGATCCAACGCCTGCGTTTTGTTCGCACAGAACGGTATGTCCTTGTTGAGTTAAAGAAGCAACAAATCCAGGAATGATTCCTACGCGGTTTTCATTCACTTTGATTTCTTTTACAATTCCAATTTTCATGTACTCACTCTAAGAAAATTTTTCGAGAAAGTCAAATTTTTTATGGTGAAAGAAAAGTAGAAAAATTTTCGAAACGATGGGAAGTTTCTCATTCGGTACTTGTAAAAAAACTCGTTTTTTCACACAATGCAAGTGCATGTCCTCTCATCAGACCGTTGTTTTTTTATCGAATCCCTCTACCGATACAACATTCGAAAATGGGTTATCAGTGATTTTTTTGCCGATTCAGCATTCCAATGTCCTTGCGTTACAAGTGTGGGTAAAAACCGGCAGTATTCATGAAGGCCGATGGTTGGGATCTGGTGTTTCGCATTTTGTGGAGCATATGGTGTTTAAAGGAACCGAGAAACGATCTTATGCAGAGATTTTTCAAGAAGCACAGCAGCAAGGCGCGAAGTTAAATGCTTACACGACATTTGATCGAACCGTTTTTACGTATGACGGTGGTGTGGAATCTTTTTCCGTTGGTTTGGATTTGTTAAACGACCTTGTGTTACATCCGACGTTTCCAGAAGAAGAGTGGAAAAAAGAGCGAGAGGTGATTTTACGAGAAAACGCGATGTGTCAAGATGATCCGGAGGATCGTTTGAGCGAATTATTATTTGCCAAAGCGTTTCGCAAACATCCTTACCGGTATCCGGTGATTGGAGTTCGTAAGATTTTTGAGCGACTGACGCGAGAAGATGTGCAAGCGTATTGGAGAGAACGGTACCCGGTTAACAATATGACCCTAGTCATTGCGGGAAATTTGCCGCAAGAAATGGTGTTTGAGCAAGTTTCGCGCAGATGGGGTTCCAGTCGCCCTCATAGTGTAGCTCCCGTCTTTGTGCAAAAGGAGCCGCTTCAGTTGGCGGAACGCATCGAACATGTGTATGGCGATTATCAGGTTGTACGGGGGGAAATTGGATTTCGAATCCCTGGTTTGGGGCATAGAGATGGTGCGGGTCTGCAAGTTTTAGCAACGGCTTTAGGGGGTGGAGACAGTTCCGTCCTGTATCAAAAATTGCGAGAAGAATTGCATTGGGTGCAAGAAATCGATGCTTCTGCTTGGATGGGAGATCAACACGGTTTGCTGTTTATTCACTATGCTTGTGAGGCAGATCGTAGAGCTCCAGTTGAGCAATGGCTGCGAGAACACATATCCGAATTGGCGTTTCAGGGTTTGTCGCAAGAGGTGATTGACAAAACCTACCGGCAAGCTTTTTTGGCGGAATTGGATGCTTGTAAAACCGTTTCTGGGCAAGCGCACCATGTCGGTTGGGCAACGGTTTGCTTGGGGGATGCCAGCTATACGCAGCGCTATTTGGAGCAGCTGCGAACGGTAACGGTAGAAGAAATTCGACCCATGATTGACCGCTATTTATCGTTTGCAAACGCAACCTGTGTTTCGTTGGAACCGCTTTCGGCCAAACCCATGGTGACCAATGCAACGGTGGTGGTATCGAATACGCTTCCGTTGGAAGAGGAGACGATTCATGGAGTGCGGTTGTTGTACCAACCTTGTCCTTCGTTCCCGAAAACCCATATAGAGTTGTTGTGTCCAGCGGGATCGTTGTATGAACCACCGTCGAAACGGGGACTGAGTCAATTATTATCGACGCTGCTTACGAAGGATACGCAGTCACAATCGGCTTTGGAAGTGGCATCGGTTTTGGAAAGCATCGGTGCCAAGTGGAATGGATTTTCTGGCAATCATTACATGGGATTGTCGTTGGAAGTGCTGTCGACGGACATCGATATTGCTTGTCGATTATTGAGCAACGCGTGGGTGCACCCGCAATGGAATCCATCGACGTTTGCCATTGAGAAGAAGGCGCAATTAGCAGAGTGGAAAGCCACGCAGGATGATGCGTTTTATGTTGGTTTCCAACGCTTGCGGCAGCATTTTTTTCAATCGCATCCGTATGCGGTAGGTACCGTAGGGACTGAGGCCAGTATTCAGGACTTGCAAATGGCGGATGTTGCAGATTTTTATTCGCAGGTGGTTCGATCAAACCGTACGGTTCTTTCGGTCGTTTCTTCGTTGCCAAAAGAACGGATCGTGAATGTATTGAAACCGCTCTGTCAAGCTTTGCAACCCGGAGAAGTTTCAGCGGGTTTGACCGATCAGAGGGTTCCACTCGCTGCGGCTCGTTTCCAAGAATCGTTTTCGAAGCAGCAAGCGATGGTGTTTCAAGCGTATCCAATGGCCGGTTATGCGCATGAAGACTTTTATATCGGTGAGTTTTTGGAAGAGTTTTGGAATGGGTTGGCGAGTACATTCGTGGAAGAGGTGCGTGAGAAGCGAGGATTGGCTTACACCGTGGGTGCTACGCGTTTAATGGGGATTCAAAGCGGGATGTTGGCGTTGTTTGTCGGAACGCAATCATCGCAAACCGCGGCTGTGGAGCAAGAAATGGCGCGAGAAGTTCAGCGCGTACGAGAGGGGAACATTACAACGCGAGAGTTTGAAACCGCACGAACATCTTTGAAGGTGAATCGGCAGTTGCAGCTGCAAAGCATTGGTCGAAAATCGTTTACCGCCGGTATGTATGCGCTGTGTCAACTTCCTGCGCAGCGTTGGATGGAGTATGATGCTGCGATTGATGTATTGAACCTTGACAGTTTTTGCGAACGTTGCCAGTTTTATTTACAGCCTAGCCAGGCGATAACTTTGGTTTTACGATCGTGATGGTGCGAAAACGGCTTTTTTTAGTTGGATGCCTTTGCGGCATTTCCTTTTTTTCAGAGGGTTGGGCAACGGCCAACCCTCCTTCTGTTGTGAAACAACAGAAGAAAAGAATTTTGAAAAAAAGGAAAGCGCCGAAAGTTGAAGAAGCGCCGAAAGTTGAAGAAGCGCCGAAAGTTGAAGAA
>JAGDCJ010000012.1 GCA_017958565.1 Opitutales bacterium | reverse complement strand
TATTCCGAAAAAATACCACCACCGTTAAACACCCCGCCAAAATCGACTGCACCAACAAACTCCCCATCCCAGGATCTAAGTAACCTACCATTTGGCACTACCGTAGAAAATATGTATGAGGTGCGCAAGAGGATTTTTCATCCCTAAGGGAAGGATTTGTGCTTTCGAGGATTTTGGCTTTATGTACCGCAAAAGTTTGCATAGCTTCCCATGTGATTTTTCGTGACAAACCGAAAAATTTTTCTTTTTTTTTAAATATGAGTGAAGATGTTCGATATGCTACTACGCTGTTTTTAAAGGTGTTTGCGACGTGTTCTCCGCCATTAACTGCTGTTTTATTTATGGGGATGACAGCCGCTTACACTCCGCAAGAACGATGGAAAACAGGTTGTAAGGGGTTAGGAATTGCATCCATTATTTTAGCGTTAGCGCTTGTTTTTGGGAATAGCCTTTTGGAGATCATTGGGGTTTCCATGCAAGCATTTCAAGTTGCTGCAGGCTTGTTGTTAGGAAAACTGGGGTGGGATATGGTGCATGCTGACTGTTTTGAGGGAAACCATGTGAGTTCTTCAAGCTCACGGGAAGATATTTCTGTTACCCCCTTGGGATTCCCAACCATTGTTGGCCCCGGAGCGATTTCGAGCATCATTATTGGGAAAGCGGATGCGGTGAATACCCTGCAGCACGCGTATGCTTACGTGGTCGGAAGTTTGATCATGCTTAGTTTTTTCGGTTGTTTTTACGTCGCATGCTTTTGCTCCAAGTGGCTGCGGCCTGCTTTTATTGTTATTTTTACCAAATTGACGGGGTTGGTGGTTTTGACGATTGCGGCGCAATTCATTTTGACGGGAACGCTTAACTTTTTTACGAAAACGTAACCCATGTGAAAAAAGAAGAGAAGAGAGTGCGCGAGTGGTTGTCGCAATCGATTCATTGGGGGCAAAAGGTTTATCATTTTCGTTGCGATGTGATGCCGGAGCCTCAGCGTCAGCGATTTCAGGCATTGCAAGCCCAATTGAGGCAATGGAAAAAAACGTGGAAAAAAAATTTGCCAATGCCGGTTGGGCTGGAAGGCGCCTTGGAGGAAATGGAGTCGCAATTGCAGGCTTTTGGAAAGCCTTTTTATCACAACAAAGCGTTTAGTTTTGCGCGGTTTTGGGGAGAAAATGCGGAAGTTATTTGGGTGGCAATGTTTGCCGCTTTGACTTTGCGGACCTTTTTCTTCCAGCCGTTTCGCATCCCCACCTGTTCGATGTTCCCTTCGTATTCCGGGATGTTGACGCAATTGCGAGAAGATTGGCAGCCAAAAGTTCCTGCTTGGAAAGCGCCGTTCCGTTGGATTACAACCGGGGCGATGAATTACCATTATGTCGCTCCTTGCGATGGGCGTGTTTCCATTCCAATTTTTACTCAAAAAGAAGCGAGGCGAATGGGATCTTTGTTTCGGTATGAAAAGCAGAAAGGGATCGAATGTTTTTCACACTGGTTTTCATGGCTTCCGTTGCAAGAGCGCCGCGTGTATACGCTGTACGTAGGGAATCAACCGGTTCGCGTTTTGGTGCCGGGAGAATTTACGGACATGGATGCGCTGTTGCGTAAGAAATTTTTCCCGCAATATGAACGTACGGCCGATTTGTTTGAGGCATTCGAAGAGTTGGAATTTGTCCCCCAAAGGGGAATGTGCTTACGAACGCAAACGTGGGTAACGCGCGGGCAGCCTTTTTTGCATTTTGATATTTTGGATGGGGACATGGTGTTTGTGGATCGCTTTTCTTACCATTTCCGTCAGCCGAAAATTGGGGAAGCGGTTGTTTTCCGCACCGAGCATATTCCGCAATTGGGGCGCAATACCTATTACATCAAGCGTTTGGTCGGGAAAGAAGGCGATCGGTTATCGATGCAAGGAAGTTGGTTGTTCCGAAACGGGAAGAAGGTTACGGGACATCCTGTTTTTGAAGCGAATGGTCAGCAGAAAGGGTTGTATGCGGGTTACCTCGCGAAAGGTTCGTTCGAAGGCGGGAAGGAGGTAACCGTTCCGCAAAAGCATTGGTTCGTACTGGGGGATCACTCGCCGTATAGTTACGATAGCCGCTACTGGGGATGCGTTCCGCAAAAAGAGGTGATTGGAAAAGCTTTTTTTATCTTACATCCGTTTTCTTGGCGCTGGGGAAGGACGCAACGGGCCAATCCCAATGTGGATGCGGATCGAAAGGATTTTGTTTTTGATTAATTCGTTGTGGTAGGGGATGAGCTTGGATGCTTTTTATTTGAAAAAAAGCTGTATCTGGAATTTATGATTTCCCATGTAAGGTTGCCTTCTTTGTAGACCGGCTTTACGGTTGTGGTCAAAAAGGACGAGTAAGTTTTTGTTTTTACGAAGCTGGTGATTGTCAATGTTTGCACATCTGCTTGGCTAATAGCCCTTTTGAAGAGGAAGGAATAATAAGGAAATTGATCGTCTGGCATTGGGGTTGGACGTCTTGTTAAAGCCCATGCAGGATTTTGACCCTTCATCGGAGTAATGATGTAATCGGGGTTACTGATGAAAAATGTGATGGATTCGGGATCGTGAGAGAAAGAAGCTTCGAATTTTTGCAGCCATGTTTCGGTTGTGTAAAGGATATCGCCGTCTTTGGGATAAGGGTGTTTTTTGGGGAAGGGCCAAGAATATTTGAATAGAGTGGGAAGGGTATAAATTTTGCGATGACCATCCTCTATGGCAATATTCAATAGCGTTTGGTTCTCAGCTAAGATAGACGAGAGTGGGTACGATTGAATCTTCCCGGGATCCAGTTCAACAGTTAACGGTATGGTTGTTCCCCGAATGTCTTCTGTTCCTTGCTCCTGATAACGACACACCAAGTCCCACGTTCCTTTGAGAGGGCGATCGTACGGATTCCATAATCGGATGTCTTTGAAAGTTATTTCCATCAACGGCAAGAATAAGGGTACCTCCAGGGAAGCTGGGTTGTTTTGCAACGTTTCCAAGCGTTTGATATTCTTCAATAATACTAGTTCAATTTGAGGATTATCTATCTTTTTCATCTTCGTTGGTGAGATATTGGCTTGTACAACAAAGTCTTTATGCGTGTTTTTCGGAATATCGATGGCTCCCAAATCTTCCAATCCGTTTTGGGTAGTCGTTGCGTAGAAATGCATCGGGTTTGTAAATTCTTGCGCAAAGAAAATATGATGAATCGCCTCTTGCGATTTGGTTTTGGTGGGCAATTGCGTGATCATGTGATTGGTTAACAGCCGGTTTTGCAGTTCAACCAAAATTTTACGGTTTATTCGCACGGTCGATCGTTGGATCCAACGCGATTGAATGGTTTGTAGGAGGATGTATGTACTGAAGGAAGAAACCAGTACAAAAGCGAGCAAAATACTACCGTTGGTGCATTTTAGGGATGGTTTGGATCGGTATTTCCGGCTCAACGATGTATTGTCCTTTCTCATTCACTAAATTTGCGGTGACCAAAATCAGCAAGCTTTTCTTGTGGGAGGTTTGCCCTTTCGATTGAAAGAGTTTACCCAAAAGCGGGATATCCCCCAGCAAAGGAACTTTGTCGTGTGTTTCTTTGATTTCTTCGCGCGTGAGTCCGCCCATCACGACCGTACATCCCTTTTCGATGGAAACTTCCGTTGTAATTTCTCGGGTAGAGAAAATGGGTTGATAAAATCCGGAATCGTAGGTGTTGGTTCCAGAACTGGTGGAGGTTACATTTTTCCCTCCGTATTGCACAAAGCCTTCGAACTCGGTTACTTTGGGTTGGAGCAACAAATAAATTTTTCCGCTTTCTTCCGCAATCGGAGTGACGCTCATTTCTACGCCGACATTTCGGGTGGTGAATTTTTCGGGGACCGCTGCTACAATCGTTACACCTGCGGCGCTGGAACCACGAGAATCGTTTCCGACATTCGAGCTACCATCGCGGTAATTTTCCGGGTAACGCAGCTCATCTGCAATGACGATTTTGGCCGTGCGTCCGGACAAAACCGTTACTTTCGGTGCACACACTAAGTCGGAATCAGAATGCTGATCGATCGCGCGCAACAGCATATTGATTTGGTAGCGATTGAGGATCGTGTTCCCCTTTAAAAAATCGCCAATGTTGTTGCCGTAATTAAGGCCATTGGGAAATTGCGGGGCATTCGAAGAATTCGTTGCTTGTGAGCCGGAGTGCAAGGCCGATAAATTTCGCAAGCCATC
>JAGDCJ010000011.1 GCA_017958565.1 Opitutales bacterium | reverse complement strand
TAGGGAGAATAGAGAATGGAACCTTCGATAAAGACATGCACGCGATGCGTAATGAACGACGCATCGGACAAAACGATTCGATTTGACAAGCAAGGGCGTTGCAATTATTGCACAAACGCTTTAGTGGAGAAGCAGGTAGCTTACTTTCCGAACGAGGAGGGGAAGCGGAAGGTGGAGGCGATGGTGGCTCGGATCAAGCGGGATCAGAAGGGCAAGCGGTATGATTGCATCATGGGGCTGTCGGGTGGGATGGACTCGAGCTATTTGGCGTACTTGGGGCACACATGGGGCTTGCGGATTTTAGGGGTGCACATAGACGATGGGTACGATACGGAAATTTCGAAGCAGAACCTCCGGAACCTATGCGAAGCGGCCTCCATTGAGCTGCGAACGATCACGCCGGATCCCGTGCAATACAACGCTCTGTTGTTGGCGTACATGAGGGCCGGGGTCGCTAATCTAGATGTTCCGCAAGACAACACGTTGATCGGGTTTTTGCACGAGAGTTGTCGGAAGGAAGGGATTTTGTATTACCTAAGCGGGGAAAATTTTTCAACCGAGTGTATTTTGCAACAAGGAATCGTTTTTGATTATTCTGATTTGACAAACCTTCATGCGATCCATCGGCGGTTTGGGACGCAACCGATCGATCACTTGCGATTTACTTCTCAATGGCAAAAACAGTGGTTTGGCATGACCCATCGAGTCTATTGCCCGTTAAATTGGGTGGAGTACACGCGCGAGAAAGCGTGGAAGGAATTAGGGGAATTTTGCGGATTTTCGTACTACGGACGAAAGCATTTGGAAAATGAATTGACGGCATTCATCCAAACCTACTGGTTCCCCAAAAAATTTGGCGTGGATAAACGAACCTCCCACTTGTCCAGCTTGATCGTTTCCGGGCAAATGACCCGCGAGGAAGCCTTGAAAGAATTGCAGGAACCTTTGTACAACCCCGAACAAATGAAGGACATTATCGCCAAAATTCAGTCTAATTGCTCCTTGTCAAACGCAGAATTTGAGCAAATCATGGCTGCCTCTACCCATGATCATACCGATTATGACTATAACCGCGCATGGAAAGTTTTGCAAAAAGTCAAGCATGACTGGTTGGGGCTCTAATTTTTTACGAAACGAGCAATTCCATAAAATTTTAGCACTCTAATCCAACAATGCAACGCTTTGTGTTCGTCTTCCTCCTTAACAAAGTTTTATTTACGCGAATTTTTTAAACAACAACGCGCTATTTTGGCCACCAAAACCTAAATTATCCGAAATGGCAACTTTTACTTCTTTTTGAATCGCTTGGTTGGGTGTGTAGTTTAAGTTACATTCTGGATCAGGATGCTCGTAATTGATCGTAGGTGGAATAATGTCCGTTGCTAACGTTTGAATAGTAGCGATAGCTTCTACCGCTCCTGCAGCTCCTAATAAGTGGCCTAGCATGGATTTGATCGAACTGATGTTGATTTTCTTGGCATGGTTACCAAATACGGCTTGGATTACTTGAGTTTCTAGTAAATCGTTATATTTTGTAGAAGTTCCATGAGCATTGATATAATCTATTTCTTCAACAGAGGTATGAGAACGTTCAAGGACAGAACGAAAGCAAGATGCTAACGCTCGGCCGGATGGTTCGGGTCGTGTAATATGGAACGCATCGCAAGAAGCTGCGTAAGCGCATAATTCGCAATAAATGTAGGCATCTCGTTGTTGTGCGTGCTTGAGGGTTTCCAACACTAATATACCTGCTCCTTCTCCCATCACAAACCCGTCGCGTTGTGCATCAAACGGGCGGCTAGCTTTTTCGGGGCAATCGTTGAAGTGCATACTGAGAGCTTTCATGGAACAAAATCCAGAAAACGCTAATAATTGAATGGCTGCTTCTGTCCCGCCGGTAATCATAACATCAGCCTTGCCATTTTTTAAACAATGATACGCTTCTCCGATTGCGTGTGAGCCAGAAGAGCACGCGCTAACGACGCCAAAATTAGGTCCTCTGCATCCTAAAGCGATAGCAACCGTTCCGGAAGCCATATTGCAAATGATCGATGGAATCATGAAAGGAGATACATATCGTGGCCCCTTCGAAAACAATTTAAAAGATTGTTCTTGAATGTTTTGCATGCCCCCAATGCCTGTTCCGATAATGACCCCGCAGCGTTCTGATTCGGAATCGGAAATGGATAAACGCGCATCCTCAACAGCCATTTTTGCAGCAGCAACTGCAAATTGTACGTATGGATCAGTATGCAGAGCTTCCTTTGCATCCATGTAGTTTGAAGGGTCAAAGCCAACTACTTCGGAAGCAACTTTGCAGGGAAGCTCGGAAGGATCAAAATGCGAAACCGCACGGACGCCCGACTTCCCAGCGATTAAATGCTGCCAAAATTGATCAACGGTATGCCCTAAGGAATTGATCGTTCCTAATCCGGTTACAACGACACGCTCCCCTTCCACCGTTGGAATGAAAAAACTTTTCGATTAAGACTTGGTGTTAATGTATTTGATCACATCTCCAACTGTCTTCAAGTGTTCGGCGTCTGTTTCGGGAATTTCTCCCTTAATTTTATCTTTAAATTCCTCTTCTAACTTCATCACCAATTCAACTTGGTCCAAGGAATCGGCACCTAAATCATCTTTAAAAGATGCATCCGAAGTTACTTGTTCCTCTTTAACACCCAAGGTTTCGGCTATCATCTTTTTGACTTTTCCTTCAATATTTTCTACCATAACTTTATGATTTTAATCGTAAGATTTTTGATAAAAAGTGCAAGAAATTTTTACATGGATAACCCGCCATTTACGTGAAAAACTTGCCCTGTTATGTAGCTAGATTCTTCAGAAGCCAAAAAAACTGCTACTGGAGCGATGTCCTTTGGAGTTCCTAAACGTTTAGCCGGGATCATTTTTTTTACTTGTTCTAACGTAGCTTCGTCTAATCCTTGAATCATTTGCGTTTCGACAAAACCGGGAGCAATTGCGTTGATGGTAATGGAACGCCTGGCTAATTCTTTTGCGAGTGATTTAGTGAGACCGATAATCCCAGCTTTTGCAGCGGAATAATTAACTTGCCCAGGATTTCCATTCACACCCGCAATAGACGCCATATTGATAATTCGTCCCCATCGGTTTTGAACCATGTTGGGCACCACCTGTTTACAAAGATAAAAAACACTGAACAAGTCGGTCAAAAGCACCTGTTCCCAATCCTCTTCTTCCATACGAAGAAACAATTTATCGCGTATAATTCCTGCGTTATTGACCAAAATATCTACCTTGGGATATTGTGCGAAAATTTCTTGACTGACCGATCGAATGTTCTGTTTATCCGCTACGTCCATGGGAAACGCGGCTGCTTTTCCACCTTGCGATTGAATCGCATCAGCAGTGGATTGGCAATGGTCAGGATTACGACTAACGCATAACACCGTTGCTCCTTCTTGCGCAAAGTGCTCAGCAATCGCTTGCCCAATGCCACGGCCCGCTCCTGTCACTAAAGCAACATGTCCTTCTAAACGTC
>JAGDCJ010000001.1 GCA_017958565.1 Opitutales bacterium | reverse complement strand
CATTATTCTTTGCATACATTGATCCATCGACCGAGCGGACAGTCGCTTCCAGCAATATCGGTGGTGGATATGCGGTATGAAAAGCCGAGCTTTGAAGGATCTTTTGTGTTATCTGCGTTGTTGCGGGAAAAACTTTGTGCGTGTTTGGATCGAAAAGAGCAGGCGCTTTTATTTTTGAACCGTCGCGGTTACGCACCGTATGTGTATTGCTCAAAATGTCAAAAGCGATTGGAATGCCCCAATTGTAAAAGCCATTTTGTTTTACATCGGACCGATCGTACCTTCCGTTGTCATATTTGCGCGAAAACCATTCCAGCGTATCGTGTTTGTCCTACTTGCCATTCGCCGATCCAAACCAGTGTAGGATTTGGGACGCAACGGGTGGAAGCATGCCTAAAGGCTTGGTACCCAAACATGCGCGTGTTGCGTTTGGACTCCGATACGGTGGAGCAACAACCGAATTGGTACGAAGCGATTTTGGAGCAACGGTACGATGTTATTTTGGGCACGCAAATGATTGCAAAGGGGTTAGATTTCCCAAAAGTGACGTTGGTAGGAGTGATACAGGCGGATGCATTATCGATGTCGGAAGATTTTCGGGCGGCAGAACGACTCTTTCAGTTATTGGTGCAGGTGATTGGCCGAGCAGGACGTTCACACCCAGGAGAGGTTGTGGTGCAAACGTTTTCGCCGACTGTCGATTGGTTGCAGGATGGGTGCCGGCAAGCTGTTGCTTCTTTTTTGGACCGAGAATATGCGCTGCGCAAACAACATCACTATCCACCGTTTTGCCATGTCATTCGCCACCTGTTTCGCAGTATTTCAGAAACAATGCTACATTATACAGTGGAGCAATGGAGCGCATTTTTGCAGAAACAGCCGGTTCCATGCTTAAAGGTGATGGGTCCTGCAGTTCCGTATTTGAATAAGGCGAATCGGTTCTATCGCATGCATTTGTTGTATTTTGTCCAAGACCCTCTTGGGGCGATTCCGATTTTGCAACGTTTGCGGCAATCGTTTCCATTCCCGAAAAATGTGATGGACGTGTGGGATGTTGATCCGATAGATTTTCGTTAAGAAACCATATGGGATCTTTCTTACAGACCGTGCGCATTTTGATTGTAAAACCATCCGCTTTTGGGGATGTGGTTCAAATGCTGCAAGTCGTGGAAGGTGCATATCATGCTGCAGAAGCAATGGGGATGCATTTGGACATCCATTGGATTATCAAAAAGGAGTTTGCAGAATTTTTACGCTTAAGCCCTATTCTTTCACGGCTTTTTTTGTTTGATCGGAAAGGAGGAGTGAGCGGATTGATTCGGTTAATGCGAGAAGTGCGTACCTATTCGTATGATTTTTTGATCGATGGACAAGGGTTGTTGCGAACGGGCTTGATGACCTTTTTTGCGAAAGCAGCGCAGAAAATTGGCCGTGGAAATGCTCGAGAAGGTTCGCGGTATTTTTATCATCAAACGTTTCTTCCGACGAAGAGGCCGTTTCATGAGGTCGATATTTTACAATCCTTATGGACGCCCTTGCCGATGCATTTTGTTCCACAACGGCCGCTTACATTGCGGTTATCACCGTGGCATTTCCCGTTCGAACCAGGTGGTATTTTGCTTTTCCCCAACAGCCATCGTCCGAAAAAAGAATGGCCATTTTTTTATGAATTGACAGAGCAGTTGTTGGAGAAGACGTCGCATCGTTGCGTATGGGTCGGGCAATCTTCGCCTGCAAAAGTTCCGCAGCATCCTCGTTTTGTTAATTGGATCGGAAAAACGAACCTAGCGGATGTCCCACTTTTGATCCAATCCGCTCGATGTGTGGTTGCAAACGATAGCGCTCCGATTCATCTTGCCGCAGCTTTTAAAAAGCCATTGGTTGGGATTTATGGGCCTACCAGCGGACAACGTTCTGGTCCCTATCCAACAAACGAGCATTGCATTTTGCAAGCTCCCCATGGAAATTTACGGAAACTTTCACCCGAGACAGTAGCGAAAGCGGTGCTAAAACAGTTGTAAAAATAGGTTTTTATGTTATAAGAATTCTTATTTATAGGTTCATAGTTATTTAAATACGAAAAATTACTATACTTTTTGTCCAATATAAAACAATTCTGGACTTGTAATATGGAACAAAGAATTGAATATTTTGAAATACAAACTTGTGATTCTACGATTTGTGATCACGGTTGAATAACAAGCAAGCGTTTTAAATCCTGCTTTTTGCATAACATTTTTTAGTTTTTGAGAGTTAAAAGAAGTTAAATGTTGTTCGCGATTAAAAAAAGCACCACAATTTGGGCAAAAATCAGATTGGCATTCTAAATTATCTTCATTCGGTACATTGATAAAAATTTTGCCCTTTGGTTTTAGGCAATCACATAATGCCTTTACGGTACTGGGTAGTTTTTCAGGAAAAAGATGTTCTAAAACAGCAGTGGAAAGAATAGTATCGAATTGATTTTTGTTTCGTTCAAAGAAATTTGGTGAAAAGAGTTCAACTTTACAGAAATTTTTTTGACTTGCAAGAGTTTGATTGGCTTTTTTAACCCTCTCAGGAGAGTAATCGACACCATATAATTGACAATTTTTTTCTTGAATACCTGATAATAAATCTCCGTACCCACAACCAAAATCTAAAATTTTACCTTTCAAGTGAACATGTTTTCTGAGGATTCGTAAAAGTTCTTTTTTAAGAGTTGTCGCCGAATCCTCTTGAGGAGCAAATCGACCATCTGACCACATATCAAAATAATTTCGGACCGATTCTTCAGTCCATTGATATCGAAAACTTTTCATGCTTATTAATGTAAGCACTTAAAGTATTCATGAGAAGCTTTTTTTAAATTAGTAGTAAATCTTCAAAACGGTTTTTTCTTAATCCTCGATTCTTCAGATTGCGTGGTGGAACGAACTGCATCGCTAATTTGTCCTTTAATTTGTTCCAACAAGGAACAATTGACGACGTACGTTTGGCAGCACCAATCATGAAACCCTCGATGTAAGGGGTTGAGGCACAAGAAGAAAAAACTGAAGGTGATCAAAAGCGGAAAGGCTGTGAAGAAGAAGAATGTCAAAAGTCCGGCTCGTAGGATGCCATCGATGAGAGTAAGCGGTTGCAAATGATGAATTTTTAAGACGCGTAGGTTAAAAATTTGTTTTCCAATGGTACCTCCTTGGAAAAATCCGGCATTGATACTGTAGTAGGCCCATGTGATCAAAAAGAGCCATCGATCGATGGATTGGAACATTTGCAACAGGGGTTCATTGTTTTTGAACTGCTGAAAGATTTCGATGATTTGGCCATGGGTCAGTTGATGGGCGTACGTTTCGAGTATCGATTGGAATTGGAGCAAAGCTTCGGTGAAATAAAGCGGCAACCAAATTTTCCCAATCACGAAAGAGCATAAAAGTAAAATAAGGAGAGCATCGCAAAGCACGGCAAGCACGCGTTGCGTAATAGGTGCGGGTGGTAAGAGAGTACGAAGCGTATGATTTACCGGTTGTGACATAAATGATACGCACGAAGCGTGTTCTTCATCAACATGGCAACTGTTAACAAGCCTACGCCGCCAGGGACTGGCGTGAGTGCGGCAGCATGTCCCATTAAATCTTCTGCATCCGCATCCCCTTGAAGAACGTATCCGCGTTCATTATTAGCAGCAACGCGCGTAATCCCTACGTCGATGACCACGGCTCCTTTTTTGACAAAGTTTTTACCAAAAGCATGAGGCTTCCCGCAGGCTAAAACCAGAATATCGGCTTGCTGGGTGATGGAAGATAAAGAGGTGGTATGTGAGTGACAAAAGGTGACGGTTGCATTGCCAAACTCGGAATGTTGCAGCAATAAAGCGCCGAGAGGTTTCCCTACGATCGAGCTTCGATTGACAATCACCACCTGCTCCCCGGCTGTTTGTATGCGATAATATTTCAGCAATTCTACAATCCCAGCGGGTGTGCAGGGAACCAACGCGTCGCCTTCTTGCCACAAGCGCCCGCAATGGACAGCGCAAAATCCATCCACATCTTTTTCCGGTCGGATCGTGTTGGTAAGATTTGTGAAAGAAAGCGGTTTTGGCAAAGGAGCTTGCAGCAAAATGCCATCGACAGAGGGATCGTCGTTCAAACGAGCGATTTCTTGTAACAAAGACGCTTCGGATATCGTTTCCGGAAACACGCGCACGTTACTGTGAATCCCGACTTCGGCTGCTTTTTTAGATTTTTGTTGGACGTACGAAACAGAAGCGCCATCTTCTCCTACGCGTAAGAAAACAACCGACGGTGGACGTCCTGGTAAAGCAACGACTTCCTGTTGGACCGACTGTAGGATTTGCTGTGCAACGGGTTGCCCCGATAACAGCTGCGTGTTATGGACGGCACACATTTTTTACCGTAACCAACCAATAAGGATCGACTGCTACAAATTCGCGTGTTCCTTTGAGGCGAACCGAACGGCCTACGCACTGCTCTAGCTGCTGTTGCATTCGCATATCCTTTTCTGGATAAGTGAGAAAAGCGATACGTTTTCCATTTCGAGTAAGAGCATATGAAAGTTTGATATTTTTAACCAATCTCATACGCGTTTTTTCAAACCAGCTGACTTTTTGGACCGTTCCCTGTAAGGTTTCAATGGAGGAAACAGCGGGAAGGCTCGCTGAGGTTCGTTTTGCGTAAACGATCCCGAAGTTTAGACCAAACACGAAGATACTTAGGAGAGTAAGTTTTTTTAGCATGATTTTTCAAAAATTTGTTGAACTTCTTTGGCGGATAGGCGGCGTGATTGTCCCGGAGCTAATTTTTTGTCCAGAACCAATGCGCCGATCTTCCATCGCTTCAATTTTACCACTTCGTACCCAAAAGAAAACAATAATCGTCGAATTTCATGTTTTTTCCCTTGTGCCAACGTAAGATCGATTTTGTGCGAATTCACCACGTGGATCGATTGAAAATGCAGCCATTCACCTTGACAAAAACGCCCCTGCTTCAATGCATTGCAGTGAGATAAATCAAAGGTTTTATCCAAGTGTGCCCGGTATACCTTGATGATGCCGGCTGACGGGTGCGCGACGCGTTGAACCAGTTCGCCATCGTTTGTGAGTAGCAGCAAGCCTTCGCTATCCTTATCCAAACGGCCGATAAACATCCACTTTTGACGCCGCAAAATTGGTGGTACATACGCTTCCAAGGTATTGCAAGAAAAAGGGTTGTTATGCGTGCAAATGACACCTTTCGGCTTGAACAACATCCAAACTTCTCGCGTGTTTTGTGATTGCAGCAAATGCGGGGTTAATTTTTTTTGCCCGATGACAATCGTATCTTTCGTACAGTCGACTTTGCTGCCTAAATGCGCGACATTGCCGTTGATGCAAACGATCCCCTCCGCAATCCATTCTTCCGCATGACGGCGCGAAACCCCATACACACGCGCAAGAACTTTTTGCAACCGTTCTTCCATTTTCCTTTATTTTCAAAGAAATCGAAGCAAATGGCAACGGTTTTCAAAACTATTGCCCTTATCGGGAAGGTTTATCCTTTATCAGAAGCGCTGCAATCTGGTACTCCTTGGGTAAATAATTTTGTATCCAATCCAGGGATGAAATCCGAAAAAATTTGCGATGGAATGGCTTTTTTCAGTTCTTGATGGACCATGCCCATTCGAGCATCCAGGTTATCGGCTAAGCTGACCAAAATAGCTTCCGGGGTAGCGGGAACAACCGCGGCTCCCCATTCCGGTTCGCTTTGATGGGAAAGAATGATATGTTCTAATTGCTCCAGCCAATGCGGATTTAAGTCTTTCCGTAGAGCGGCGCTGCGGACCAGCCGATAGCCAAGTACCACGTGTCCTTGTAAGCGGCCGATGGTGGTTCGATCCATGCCTTCGTTGGTATATTGGTACTCCAAAACTTTTCCGATATCATGTAGCAAGGCGCCAGCTAAGGATAGGTCGGGATTGATTTCTGGATACAAAGATAGCAAGGCCTGAACCACGCGTGCCACATGTACGGTGTGTTCGAGTAAGCCATGAACATACGCATGGTGCATGAAAACCGCTCCGATACTATCAGTAAACTGTGATCCGAGTTCTTCGAAAGCGAACCGTACGGTATCTTTTAATGTCGTATTGTGGATTTGGTTGATAAAATCATGCAGTTCTTCTTGTAATGCATCGACGGGTTCATCGGGTGCCTCAACGACCTGTGGTAAGTACGTTTCATATTGGTCTTCTGGAATATCTTGCACACTCGTAACGCGAGGGCTTAATTTATCGTTATAAAAATCGATATTCCCTTCTAATCGTAGAATACGTGGGCATTTCGAGGCAGGCGTCTGAAAAAAACGCAACGGATCGGTTCCTTCAAAACAGTTAAACAAGAGAGTATCCATCGCGTCGCCGACTTCAATTTGCAGATAAGGATTGCCAGTTTTTCCGATTTTTTTTTGAATGTGACGAAGCGCAACAACGGTTTGGAACGGTGCGCCATTCGGTAGTTGCTTGACAGCAGGAATGGAAAGAAATGAAGCGGAATGGGACATAGAATACTTCTATTGTAAAAGATGCACAGCGCGAGTAAAGTGATTTTTCCTACGAAAATGGGTGCCGTAAAAATTAGTACGGGAGTAAAAAGCAAGTGCCTAATTTGAGAAAAATAAACAATCCAGCGATGTCGGTAAAAGCGGTAAGAAAAATGTAAGAGCTTTGTGCGGGATCAAAGTGAAAATGCCGAAGCACTAAAGGGATCACTGCTGCCATGAGGCTGGAAAGAATCATCGTAAGGATCATGGATAAAAAGACGACGATCCCCATCAGCCAATAATGTGTCATGATGATCGCGATGATGCCGCCAAAAATCCCGATCAAGATGCCGTTCAAAAGCCCTTTCAGCAATTCTTTTCGGCAAACAATCCAACTGTCTCCTTTTTGAAATTCTCCCAAGGCTAATCCGCGGATAAAAACCGCTAAGGTTTGTGCACCGGTATTGCCGCCCAAATTAGCGATGACCGTCATAAACGCGGCCATCCAGCTTGCTTTTTCGATCGATGCGTTGAATAAAGAAATGACGTATGCGGATAAAGAAGCCAAGAGAAGATTGATGAACAGCCAAGGGTTGCGTTTTTTCAGGCTGTACCAAACGGGATCATGAATGCTTTCATCCGCACCTGCACCGTGCAATTGCTGCAAATCCGCTGTGGCGGCTTCTTGAACGATATCCAAAACATCATCGTGCGTCACACATCCCAACAGCCGATTTTGCTCATCGACGACCGGAATATCCATGACGTTATATTCGGCCATGGTGTTCGCAACGGTAACTTTGTCAGTTTCCGGAAGGCAGGCGATGGATTGAATTTGCGTGTTCATAATATCACGGACTTTCTTTTGTGGTTCCGAAAAAATGAGGTTTTTTAGCGTTGTGAGGCCTAATAACCGATTGTTGGGATCCAAAACATACAAATTGTACAAATTTTCGATTTTTTTTGGCGTTTTGCGAATGTAATCCAAGGCTTCTTGAATGGTGAAATTTTCTTGTAATGTAGCGACCTCTGGGGTCATCACACCACCTGCCGTGTTTGGATCGTATCGGAGTAGTTTTCGTAAAACAAAAGCTTTATTGGGATTAATTTTCCCTAGCAGGCGAATTCGGTCGCTTTCGTCTAGTTTGCTGATAAGATCAGCCGCATCATCCGCTTCGAGTAATTCCAAGATGCGCGCAGCGCGAAATTCTCGCATGGCGCTCAAGACCTCCGCAGAATTTTCGGGGTCCATTTCTGCCAGGATGTTGGAAGCGTTTTTTTCCGATACAAGGCGTAAAAACGTTCGTTGCTCATCCACGGTTAAACGTTCCAAAAATAAACTGATTTCGTAAGGTGAGGTGCGGGCGAGCTTTTCTAGATCAAGGCCTTCAAAGTGTGATTCAAAGAGCTGATTTAATTCTTCGAATGTGTACTGATCGAGTTGTTGCGCAATCGGATGGTCTTGAATAAGATCCGGCATGACCTACTATTGTAATGGATATTTTTGGATTTGCGAACGCAATTTTATGGAAGATTCGGTGCGGGTGCCACGAAAGGCTTCGCAAGGGAAAACTTTGGCGTGTGGAAATAGGCAAGAGCCGGGTTGTAAAACCGCATTGCATCCAGCTTCGGCGTAATCTCCCAAAATTCCACCTAGTTTTTTCAATCCGGTTGGGATTTTTTCTCCGGATGGATCTTGGAGGCACACTGGTTGTTTGTCAAAACGCAGGTTCGATAAAATGCAGCCGGCTCCTAAATGAGCACCATTGCCCAAAAGAGAATCTCCGACATAATTGAAGTGAGGGGCTTGGACACGTTCCAGCAACAGTGCATTTTTAAATTCGCAAGAATTCCCCAACACGCAATCGTTGGCGGTAATCACATTTCCGCGGATATAGACGCTGGGGCGCAGCACGCAATGATCTCCAATATATGCAGGACCTTCAATCGTCCCGAAATCCGGAAGAGAAACGTTATGCCCGATATACACATCTCCATGAATCGAAAGCTGCGGAGGAATGGGGCTATGGATGCGCTCTGCAAGTGGGCAGTTTTTGAAAAAAGCCTGTAAGGCTTGTGCAATCATGGGTAGCCATGTATGTACCGGTTGCGAACATGAAAAAAACGCTTGGAAAGGCCAATTTTCTGGCAATGTTTGAAACAACTGTTCAGCTCGAATCATGGCGTTGATTTACAAAATCATAGAATAAATCGATAAAAATGTACGATGTTTATCATAAGCAGTCAACGCTGGAATCTTTTTTGTATGTCTATTCAACCGATTTCGAACCACTTGAATTCTTATTCTTCTTCTTCCTTCAAGGATGCGGAAAATGTTATGATGCCGCCGATGAATTCCGATTCTTCTTCCCAAGGGGCGGAGAAATTAAAAGCACTTACGCACGCGAAAGAAAAAAAGCCGCTTACGGCCGAAGAACGCAAGCAAGCTATGAACGAAGCGAACAAGCGGTATATGTTTGATCAAATGATCGCTTCGGTGCGTCGTCACAATCAAGAGATGCAAAAACATCTCCAAGAGCAAAAGGAAGAAGACGCAAAAAATGGATACGTGTAAAATCCACAAACCTTCCTGTTTGTTTTTTACAAGCGCATTTTTGTCTTGAACAATAAGCAAATGTGCGTTTCATTAACAACATGCCGAGAGATACTGTAATCCTTGAATGTACAGAAGCGCGCAAAGAAGGGAAGCCTGTTTCGCGTTACATGACGACGCGCAATAAAAAATTGCAAACGGAAAAGGTAGAAAAAATGAAGTACAATCCTTTCTTACGTCGCCGTACCTTGCACAAAGAAGTGAAGGGATAATGCTCACCAACGGCAGCTTGGCCTAAAAGTTTTTGCTTTTAGCAAAGTGAGAAGGCTAACAGCGGCGGTTTCTATACGCAAAACGCTGGTCGGCAAGCAGATCTTTTGCGAAATTTTATCGAGAAACGCTTCCTCTTCTTCCGAAAAACCTCCTTCGCATCCAACGATTGCAGAGTAAATTTTTTCTTTCGGTGAAGGTAAAAATGGTTGAGAAAGCGTGCTTGCGGTCAAGCTTCCGTGGATGCAAAAACCGACTGCAATAGGGGATAATTGTTGAATCTTACAAGGTGGAAAAATTTTCGGTAAAAGCGGATTTTTTGCTTGTTTGCATGCTTCGATCAAAATGCGCCGCCAACGCGGAGAACGTTGCTCCCAAACCTTGCGTGTCCAATGAAGTTTCTCCGTGTGTTGTGCATAGATTGGAAGCAGTGTTTGAATGCCCAATTCGCACATTTTTCGCAAAATTTCTTCGAAGGTTGCGACGTGGTTTGGGAGGCAAAGAATCAGTTGAAAGGTGATGGGTAGGGTAGGGGCTTGTTGCAACGGTTCGGTAAAACGAAGCAAGGTTTGTTGTTTTTCAAGATGTAAGCGGCCGATTCGCATGTACCCTTTCCCATCGAAGGCAACGGCTGCTTCTTCTGATTGAAACCGACGTACGCGGGTGATATGCCGCGCCTCTTCAGGGGGTAAAACCCAGCAATCGTTGGCAGTTTGTAAATTTTGGGAATAAATCCACGGAAGATGCCGATGAAGGATCACGACAACACCGGCTCTTGATGATGCAAAACCGTTTCTTTTGTAATGTGCACGGTATGAATGGATTGATCTTTGGAAATCCGAAAGAAAGCATCCAGCATTAGCCGTTCGATAATGGATCGCAGCGCTCGTGCGCCGGTTTTTAATGCTTGCGCTTGCTGAACAATGGCTTGAATAGCATCTGGTTCGACCACCAATTGAACCTTCTCCATCGCAAAAAGCTTTTCGTATTGCAACAGCAAAGCGTTTTTGGTTTTATGAAGGATAAAGGTTAAATCCTCGTCGGTTAATTCGCGTAAAACGGAAATAACGGGCAGTCGGCCTACGAACTCTGGGATCATCCCAAATTGGATTAAATCCTCCGCTTGTACATTTTGCTCGATGAATTTTGCTTCCGCTTCATCAATTTTTTTTTCGTGGTGATCAAAGCCAACGATGTTGCGTCCCATTCGTTCGGCAATGATTTTGTTCAATCCTACAAATGCGCCTCCACAGATGAAAAGAATGTTGGAGGTGTTGACACGAATGTATTCTTGATCCGGGTGTTTGCGACCGCCTTTGGGAGGGATGTTGCACTCGGTTCCTTCTAGAATTTTCAACAAGGCTTGCTGTACGCCTTCGCCGGAAACATCGCGAGTGATCGAAACGTTGTTTGTTTTTCGACCAATTTTGTCAATTTCATCCACGTACACAATGCCCATCTCGGTGCGTTCCACGTCGTAATTGGCTGCTTGCAACAAGCGTAAGATGATATTTTCTACATCTTCACCCACATAACCTGCCTCGGTGAGGGTGGTTGCATCGGCAATCGCAAAAGGAACATTGAGCGTTCGCGCTAATGTCTTTGCCAAAAGCGTTTTACCGCTTCCGGTTGGCCCGATGAACAAAATATTACTTTTTTCAACTTCGATCTCTTGAAGATTGGAAGGGATTTGATCGGTCAAATGCAAATCCTTTTCGATTTCAAAGGTCGATAATCCCTTTTGCGTCACCAAGCGTTTGTAGTGGTTATAAACCGCTACAGCGAGTGTTTTTTTCGCGTGTTCTTGTCCGATAATATAATCATCTAAAACAGATTTAATGGTGCTGGGAGATAGAACTTTTAACTTGGGCTGTTTTTGGTTTTTGTGGGGATGAAATTTGGGAGAAAACGAAGCATCTTCCGCTTTACCGTATTCTTCCTCTTCCAACAATGGAGGTTCCTTTTTTGTATCGATCATTTCACCGCAAATTTTTAAACATTCGGTGCAAATCCCTGCCTTGCCATCGGGAGAAGAGATGAGTTGCTGCACTTTGTTTGCGGGTTGGCCGCAAAAAGAACAAAAACTAGCCTCTTGGGACATTACGATGAATGATGTTCCGATTTTTGCGGATGATGGACAATGACTTGATCGATCAACCCGTATTGAAGAGCTTCTTCTGCGGTTAAAAAGAAGTCTCGATCGGAATCTTTTTCAATTTGTTCAATCGATTGATTGCTGTGTTGGGAGAGAATTTGGTTGATCGTGGAGCGCCACCGCAAAATTTCTTTGGCAGCAATGGAGATATCCGATGCTTGCCCGGTAACCCCGCCGGAAGGTTGATGAATCATGACGCGGCTATGAGGAAGTGCGTACCGTTTTCCGCGCGTGCCTGCCGATAATAAAACCGTTGCCATGCTAGCAGCTTGTCCAATGCAGTACGTAACGATGTCGCATTGTAAAAAATTCATCGTGTCGTAAATTGCCATACCAGCGGTTACGCTTCCTCCAGGACAATTGATGTACAAATGAACATCTTTTTTCGGATCTTCCATTTGTAAAAACAACAATTGCGCGATAATCGCATTTGCGACAAAATCATCAATCGGTGTGCCGATAAAAACAATGCGGTCTTTTAGCAGTCGGCTGTAAATGTCCCACGAACGTTCTCCGCGGCCGTCTCGTTCATACACGTAAGGAAGAGGTAAGTAAGTCATGTTATTAAGAAACGTTTGCTTTTGGACGCAATTGTTGAAAAAGCCAATTGATCATTTTTGCCTGAAAGGCTTTAGTGCGAATATCATTTTGCAACGCAGGATCTTGTCGAATTTTTTGTACAAATTTTTCGGGCGGAATGCGCCTAGCTTGCGCTTCCTGCAAAATCACCGGCTCGATATCGCGATTTTCAAGTTTCAGTTGCTCTTTTTGATAAATCTTTTCGAAGCACAAGTTTAATTTGATGCGATCGATGGCAATTGCCTTTGCTTTTTCGTACAAAACTGCCTTCTGTTCCTCTCGTTCCTGCTCGGTGACGCCATGCGAAGAAAGCAAATTGACCATTTCTTGCAAAACGTTTTCGGTGTAAGTTTTAATCCAGGTGGAGGGCAAATCGTTCGAAACGGACCGAACGAGAAATTCGGTAATGCGGTGCTTTTGCTGCACAGCGTAGGCTTGTTCTTTTTGCCGACGAATGGCTTTTTCGGCAAACGATTGCAATTCCGTTACATCCTTTACTTGCAATTTTTTCAAAAATTCTTCGTTTAATTCCGGCAATTTTACCTCGCGGACTTCCAAAATAGAAACGCGATACGTCCCTTGCTTCTTTTGCAATGCCTCCGCTGCGAAATTTTCTGGAAAGTGTACCGTAATTTCTTTGGTATCGCCTACATTCAACCCATCCAGCCCGGAAACAATTTCCGGAATACCTAAGCCATCTGTTGCATCTGCTTCTTCCCATGTACCGGTTTGTTTTCCCCACAAAGGCGGCACATTTGGATATTCGTTGATGGGCTTTCCTTCTACGGTTCCTTCATACGATAGTTTTACGTAATCTTTGGGATGTATGGGACGATGAACCACTTCATACGTAGCGTACTGTTTGCGAATACGCTCGATGAAATCATTTTTTTCTGTTTCCGAAATGGTAATGTTTTCCGGTTCTAACGGAAAATGTTGGTAATCTGGCAGCTGAATGTCGGGAGCGATTTCCAGTTCTACGGTCATTTTTTGTTCGTCATCGTTGCCTGTAAAATCTGTTTTGGTAACGGCGGCGATATCCCAATGTTTTTCTTGCTTTAGCTGCTCCAAGAGCTTTTGAACCAAAGTTTGCCGAACTTCTCCTTGAATCTCTTCAGGATAGCGTTGCTGAAGGAAGGGAAACGGAACTTTCCCTTTTCGAAACCCTGGCAAAGAAAGCTGTTTTTGTATTTTTTTTAGTACCGAGGAACGGGTTGCTTCATACGTTTCTGCATCAACGCTTGCAGTTACTTCTTGCACAACTGCGCCAATCGATTCACAATGGATGTTTTCCACAAAATATTGTCGTTATTTTTTTATACAAAAGGTTCCGGGGCCAATAAACAAAAAAGTGATGCCGATGAAAAGGAGCAAGTGAGACGGCGGGTAGGGAGGGCAAAAGAATTGTAAGGATAAGGTTCCCCAAGAGCCTATGAGTCCTATGAGCAGCAAAGTCGCTATTGCGCATCGAAAATAGAACCCAAGCAAAACAAAAATTCCCGTTGCAATGAGCAAAAAGGCGGCTAAAGTACCCAAAAAGGTTGCGGAAAAGGGTAATCCTATGGTGGTAGCCGATTTCCCCACCTGTTTTAGCAGGTTTGGGTTTAAAAACCAACGAATCCCGTATACAATCAAGCAGGTTCCGAAAAGAATCCGGAAGAGCAATAACCCAAAATTTTCTTTTTCAAACCAATGCCCAAGTTTCACGCTACCCATAATTTTACAGAAAGTTTTCCCGTGCTCTTTCCCCATGCTCGATAGGGGTGCCTATCCTTTGGAAAATTTTTACATCAATTCGATTTGACTTCTACTGCAGGTGCTGGCTGAGAATTTTCTTTCAGCTCTTTTGTGACTGATGCGGATTTGGTGTATTTTTTCGTTTTTTCTGCTGTAGGCGCAGCCGGCTTATTCTTTTCCACCTTCTCATAGTAAAACTTTTTGCTTACCGGATCGTATAAAACCACATAAGCATTTTTGGGGCTTGTCTCATCGACAACCAATACAATTTTTTTACCGGTTTCAGGATGATCAAAATCTTGTGTGATATAGTTCGCCCAACAAGGGGTTTGAGACAGAACCGCGATCGTAGAACCGAATAGGAAACTTTTTTTCATGATAGAACCTTTCCTTTCACCTATAAAAAGGAGAAGCGTTAGCGTCAAGTTTTTATTCGAATTTCAACGTGTACAAATCAGTAAAAATGAGGTGCTGCTTTATCGGTACGTCAAGGCAAGCGCTTCCACAATTTTGTCCCATCCATTGATCAGTACAAACAGCATCAATTTGAAGGGGAGGGAAATGGTCATCGGAGAAACCATCATCATTCCCATAGCAAGCAGGATGTTGGATACGATTAAATCGATGGTAACGAACGGCAAGTAGATTAAGAACCCAATTTCAAAACCTGCCGTCAGTTCGGAAATTACGAAAGCGGGGATGCAAATCACCAAGTCGGTCTCTTTTAAATCTTTTAAGTAGGAAGGGGGCCAAAGTTTTTTGGCAATATGAATAAAAAACGCACGGTGTTTATCGGTCGTATGTCGCGATAAAAAATCTACCAATGGTTGTTTGGTGTAGTCTAGAATGGCTTGCAATTCAGCGACTTTGTTTCGATTGGATTCTTTGAATAAGCCCGTTATCATCGAAGAATTCCAATCGGGATTGCTTGGTTTTTTTAGAAAGGTTTGTATATGGGGCGGCAACGTAAACGTATTCGGCTGGTTTTTTCGTGCTTCTAGAACGCTATGGGTTTCTGAGATCCGTTGAACACTCTCTTGTAGGGTAGGGGCCATAATGTAAAGCGTCAGAACCACCGCAAGCCCGTTGATGACCATGTTGGGAGGTACTTGCTGTAGCCCAATCGCTTGCCGCAGCAAATTCATCACGACGACCAGCTTGATGAACGAGGTAACCATCATGGCAACAAATGGCAGCAAAGCCAATGCGACCAAGAGGAGTATCATCCCCATAGGGTCATAAAAAAGGGGAGAGGGGTCGCCCGTCATAAGAGTTGATTATTGGAGGGATAAGTGGGTGATGCGTACGCCCAAGTGTTCGTTGATTTGTACCCATTCTCCTTGCCCAATCGAATGACCGTTGGCAAAAATTTGCACCTGATCTTCGGGTTTTTGGTCCAATTCAAAGGTGTATCCTTCATGTACCTGCTGCAATTGGTCGAGGGTCATTTGCTTTTGCCCCGCCTCGAAGGTAATGACCACCGGTAATTGGTCAATGGGGAAGGTAGGCTTTGCAGCTTCCTTCGGTTCAGTTGGTTCATTGGATTTGTCTTCTTTGAGTTCTGACAATTCAGAATCTTCATCAGGCATAATCCCATCGGGTAAATCATGAGTATCTTCTTCCATAAGTAAACTGGTCATGCAGAATTGTTTTCCTTTCGGTTCAGCGAAAAAAGCGGCTTTCCCGCAGTAAAATTTTGCGTACGGTTTTGAGGTTTGTGTTAAAAGAATATCGCCTACCTTGAGCGATCGAACTTCCTCGACGGTCAATCGTGTTTGTCCGACAAGTAAACGAAAGGGAAAAATGAGCGTACTTCCTTTGAGTTGTGAAACAGAACCGCATTGTTGATAAAGATGCTGAAGCAGTTGCAAGGTTCCGTCGTCCTGATCGGAAATGTACAGCTGGTACCGATTTTGTTGCCCTTGGCGGAAATCGATCGAGAAGGTGTTTGGTATGGGTTGGATCACCCAGTAACTTTCCTTTGGTTCGATCGGTTCATGCAGTTGAGAAAAAATTTCGCAAAATTCTTCTTGCATTGCGGATAGGAATAAATCACGCATTTCTTCTCCCAAGGTTTGCAGTTCGATGCCGGCTAAGGTCGGTTCTAAAAATTCGCACAAGGATTGTTCCGGCGCGTAGAAACAGACCGGCGTTTGGTTCCAAGAGTAGTGAAGAGCGGCACCTCGCGTAAACTTTTGATGCGATCCGAGGTGCAAACTGTATTCTTTTTCGTGGTAAAGGAAGGGCACTGCTTGACACCAAACGCGTGTTAAACTGGCATAAGCAGCAGAAAAACAAAGGTTGGGTCGGAACAGTTTCATGGTTGCGATTCTTCTTCCATTGCTTGATCGGTTTGCGAATGGTTCGAATGTTTGTGCGGTTGATGATCGGAATGAGCCTCTTGTTGAGAAGAATCTTTTGGGGTGTGATCTCGAACGTATACGTTGACCGATTGATACGTTTGCAGTTCGTTTTGCAAGTGCGTTTGCAAAGGTACTTGATGGGCTTGCAAAAAGGTTAGGCTATCGGGATGATCGGATATTAATTGAATGTTTAACGAAGTTCCCTTTTGAGAAAATTCGATCGTGGTTCCCTCTAATAATTTCGGAGATAATTGAATCAGGACGGTTCGATTGGCATAAATTTCATCGGTTGAGGTCAAAACGTGGTCAATGACTTGCTGTTGAATTTGTTGTATCAGAAAAGCGGCATCGTTCGCTCGAGATGCTTGCGTGGAGGAAAGATTTTGTACCGTGATCGATTCATGAGGAGCAGCAGGTTGTAAAAAAGGAATTCCCACGAAGGCGTTTGATAGCTGCGAGTTAATCTTACCTTTTCGATCGACTTTTGTGCCTTGTGAGCTTTGAGGAGCCGATACTACCGCTTTAGTTGCATCCATTTCAGGAAATTTTTCACGAAATGCGCCGCCTTTGGGAGATCGTTGTGCGTAGGATTTGCCCAACGCGTTGTCTGGAGACGGTTGAGGATAGGATTGATGCAATACCTTGACTTTGGAAGGCTGAGCACAAGATTTACCGAATGTATTGACTTGAGAAGAGTGGGTGCAGGATCGTTCTTTCGTTTCCTTCCCCACAAAAATAGATGGTTTCTTTTTCTTCTCGATTTTTTGATGAAACTGTTCGATATCGGCTGGATCTAATCGATCGGAACAAGCGGATGAAAAATCCTCCCCTTTGGGTTCATTTTTTAAAGGTGAAATTTCCGATGATATTGAAGGAATCTTATGCATGATGCAGTTTTGTTTTAAAATCTTCCAATTCTTTGTCTTGCGTTTGCTCTTCTAAATGGTGCTGATTTTCGATCCAGATTTTTTTGTGTTCTTCGATCTTGCTCATTTCGATTCGAGCTCGCGTTAAGGTTTGCGCACAAGCTACCACCTTTTGATGAGCTTCCCTACACTCATTTTGAGCTTTTTTGACTTCCATGGCAAGCTTCATTTGATGCTCTTCTAATTTCCCTAATTTGAAATGGATGATATCGAGGTAATTTCGCTTAAAATTTGCTTTTTGAAACGCCTGTTCGTAGATCGTTTGGATGAATTTCGGTTTTTTTTTCAAAAAATCTGATTCCTTTTCTTGTTGGGATTGTAAAAATTCCTCTGCAGCTGCTAGCGATTGTTTTGCCTTGAATAAGGCTTCTTGCGCACGTTCTTTTCGATGGTCCCGGACGTGTAAAATATCTTGCAGCTCATACTTGGCGCTCATGCATTGACGATTTGAATCATGCGGTTGATGGTTTCTTGAAAAGCAACCTTTTCTTGCAATCCTTGCCGTAGAAATTCATTTAATTTGGGCAATTTATCGATCGCTTCATCGATTTCGGCGTCGTTCCCTTTTTTATACTCACCAATACGCAGCAGTAATTCTACTTCTTGGTATTTGGCCAATAACTTTCGAAATTTTCCTGCTGCCTTTAAATGTTCCGGTTGTACAATGGCGTTCATGACGCGGCTGATGCTTGCTAGCACATCAATGGCCGGATAATGGTTCGCGCTGGCCAATTTTCGTGATAAAATAATATGTCCATCTAAAATAGAACGCGTTTCATCCGCAATCGGTTCGGTCATATCATCCCCTTCTACCAAAATCGTGTATAAAGCGGTAATGGAGCCTTTTGCAGATTGCCCAGCGCGTTCCATCAGTTTTGGTAGAGTGGCAAAAACGGACGGCGGGAATCCTCTTCGCGTGGGTGGCTCGCCTGCCGCTAAACCGATTTCGCGCTGTGCACGACCGAATCGCGTCACAGAATCCATCAACAAAAGAACCTTTTTTCCTTTGTCTCGAAAATATTCAGCAACGCTGGTGGCTACGTAGGCTGCTTTTAATCGTTCAGTCGAAGAACGATCCGAAGTGGCGATTACCAATACAGAGTGTTTGAGCCCTTCTTCGCCTAAATCTTTTTCAACGAATTCTCGAACTTCTCGTCCACGTTCTCCAATCAACGCTAAGATGGTTACTTCCGCTTCCGTATTGCGAATGATTTGCGCTAATAGCGTACTTTTTCCACCGCCGGCGGCTGCAAAAATTCCCATTCGTTGGCCTTCTCCGCATGTCAGCAGGCCATCGAGTGCGCGCAGTCCAAGCGCCATGGGTTTATCAATGGGCTTTCGGGTCATGGGAGGCGGCGGGTCGGCATAAACCGGATAGTAGGTTTCGGGTTCGAAGGGGCCTTTCGTTGCGATATCGCTTACATTTCCCAAACCGTCCAAAACACGGCCGAGGAGTCCCATTCCAACCGGAACGCTGTGCATGCGTCCGGAAGGTATGACTTGTGTGGAGGAAGAAATGCCGTTAATATCCCCTAATGGAGTGAGCAAGGCCGCATCTTGCACGAACCCTACCACTTCGGCGAGCGATTGCGTTTTATCCTTTGGATTGAGCAACGTGCATAATTCGCCAATTTTGACGCCGGGTACATAAGCCTTAATCATGCTTCCAATCACCTGCAGCACTTTCCCTTTGGTAACGACTGAGGTGGTTGCGTGAATTGTGCGCGTAAAAAATTGGTTGGGAAATAAACTGTCCATGCTAATGCAATCTTGCCTGAATAGCTTTCAGAAGCGTTTCTAATTGAAGCGAGATCGTGCCATCTAAAATGCCGGTTTCGGTCTCTAATAAGCAGGAGTCCATGGGAAGTGATTTACTCGCGACGACTTCGATGTGCTTGAAGGAAGGATGGTGTTGAATCAATTCGTCTGTTTTGGTTTTCAGGAGCATCATTTGCTCGGGATGAACCGAAATTTGCAGGACTTTCCCTTCGGAAATCGTTTTAATCGTTTGGCGAACTAACGCATACATGCGTTCTTCCAGCGGATATTCGCCCAGAATTTTCAAAAACATCTCTTTTAGGGTTTGTACAAAGGTTTGTTCCAACAAGGCGAAATAATCGATTCCGTGCTCGATCATTGAAAATAGCATTTCAAGCTGTTTTTGTTGGCATTGCTGTTCGCATTCTGCTTGGGTTTGCTTCCGCATAGCATCGCATTCGGATTGCGCATTTTCTGTCATTAATTGAATTTGTATGTTTGCATGATCCAGCAATTTTTTTTGCTTTTCGCGTGCAATTTCCAAAATGTGCTTGGTTTTTTCCAAAACCATGTATTCTTCTCGGCGAATGATGCGGGTGGTTGGGCAGAATTGTTTCGAATTTTGTAAAATTAACATGGTTTCATTCCTTCCATTTCTTTCTGCAGGTGTTTGCAAATGTTGAATAATTGGTGCTGTAAATGCTCCTGGATGTTGTGTTGAAAATTCAAGGTTTTGTAAGGAGGTATTTTTAGTAAAAATCGTTGCAACCAAGGTTTCGGTTGGTGCGACCAAAGATATTCCAATAAAAATTTTCCGACCGTTCGAATTCTTTGCTCAAGCTCTCCTTCGCATTTAGGAACGGGAATCAATTGTATGATCGGCGCGTATAAATTCCCGCGGTGAATGATAAAATCGTAACATGGTTTGGATAAAAGCGACTGCAGGATTTGTTGATCAAAATGATGAACCGTTTTTTTGATCTCTTCTAAAAAGTACAGTGCGCCGAGCCAATAGGATAATTGCTCCCATCGTTCCATAGGGGTTGATGCAAAGCAGCAATAAGGGTGTTGTAGAAGTTTTGGGGAGATCGGTTCCAGTTTTAATTTGTGAGAGAGATAGCGAGCAATTTTCGATTTCAAGCGTGGGCATTGAAAATTCGAAAAGTTTTGTAGGGGTTTGGGTAAAATTTGCGATAAATAGGCAGGATGAATCGCGCTTGGTAAGTTGTACGCGATTAAACGATGGATTGTTTCTTTTGCATCTTTATTCACTGGTTTGTTCCGCTGCTTCGGTTACTTTCCCCGATTTTTTTTGAAGAAAAAAGTACAGTCCGCTCCCGCTGAGAATTCCCAAGATGAAAAAAGTGCCTAGCAAAACGATAAAGGGACCGATGGATGCGGTGCTTACTTTTACCCAAAAAATATTTTTTATGGTTGGTTTTTTCGTGGTGGTAAACGGAAGGCGATCGTTTGGATTCGAAGCCGGAAATAGAGACAGGTTGACCTTATCGTAAACCAACCCTTCGATGCTGTTGGTTACCAATTGCCGAATTTCTCGCGCACAATCTTCCAAATTGATTTGGGGTAGGTAAGAAATGAAGATCGAGGCAGAAGAGGGGGTTATTTTTTCCGTATAGGGGTCATTGTCCGGCAAAACAATATGTACGCGCGCAGTTACCACGCCATGAATATGCGTAATGGTTTCTGCCAATTCGTCCGAAAGCGCATGCATAAATCGAATGCGTTCTTCGGTAGGGGAGGAAACCAATCCGGATTTTTTAAACGTTTCACCAAGCGATGAAAATGTGTCTTTGGGGTACCCGGCTTCGTTGAGCAACTGTACCCCTTGAGAAAACTGTGTGGGATCGATGGTAATATTCCAGGTATTTTCTGCGCCAGCTACTTTGGTGCAACTGATGTCGTTGACCAGTAGAATTGCGACCATATCATTGACCTCTTTTTCCGGTAAACCGGTGTACAATGTTTGTTGTCCGCAACCTGCCAGCATGAGCAGGCAACTAGAGGCGAAAATCCGTTTGAGCATGAATTATTGATTGCGCATGAGCGTTTGGACGCCGTTCGAAAGAGAACCGGCTACTTTACTCATGAGTTCGTTTTGCAATTGCCATTTCATGACGCCTACCTGCATTTTGACGGCATCTGCCATGTTCAACGTATCTTTGTCGTTCAATCCTTTCGTCACTTCGGATAACGCGTGGGTTACATTTGCATGCGCGTCGGAGATGCTTTGAATCGTGTTCAAAATAACTTCTCCGGGGGTTGTTGCATCCGCATTCAGTTGCACCGGATGGCGAGCAGCGATGGTTTCAGGTTGTGGAACGTCCTCCGGCAGGTTCGCAAGAGGGTCAGTCTCTAGATTATCGGCTGTGGTCAGCGATTGCTGATAAGCGTTTTGTGCATTTGATTGATCGAGAGCACTCGCTAAAATATTTCCTTCAATGGACATTGTGAATTCCCTTTCCGTTCATCATGGTTACGAGTGAACTTGCTGACATTGTTCCGCATGTAGCTTGTGCAACGTTATCGAGTTTTTATAGGAATCCAAGATTCCCTTTGCGATCGAACGTGTATCGGGATTTTTGCAGTGTTTGAGGATGTGATTGGATAAACCGATTGCTTCCTGATCCACTTTGCCCATTTTTAAGGCAATGGTTAAAAACCCTTTAATCGTTTCATTTTGCGGATCTTCTTGCAAGCAGGCCATGAGTAATTTGGTGGCATTCGTAACATGGCACATCATCAATTCGCCCATTGCTTGTGCAATTTTTGCATTGATATTGTGCGGACGGGCTTCCACCAATACGGAAAAAATGCTTTCCGCTTCTTTAAAATACCCGCGTTCAATGCCGACAAACGCAACGTTTGCTAATAATTCCAGTAATTCTCCTGGAAATAGTTTTTTCATTTCGTCTTCCATGTTTCTTCAAATTACCTTCCTACGTTTTGAAGCGTATTTTTGAGTCCCGATGAGATACCCGACGCAAAGTTCGACAATAGCTGCGAAGCTAATTGCCAACGCGATAAGTTCACTTGAGCTTGCAACAAACGGCTTTGATCCAATTGTCCAGGGTCGATTTGTGCTAGATCGGTTAACTCTTTGTTGATGGCGGCTTCTCCTTTGGATAATAATCCGCCGATTTTGTCGAATACTTTATCAAGGTTCGCGACGTCTTTGATGGCCCACGCACCTTCATAAAATAGGTAAGCATTTCCAGCTTGTCTGGGTTGTATATCCGGCATTGGTACATCTGCCATAATTTTATTCCTCCGTTGCTAAAATGGTTTGTGCGCATGTGATCGCTTGTTGGATATGCGAAAACACGCCTTTTAAGGCTCCTGGGATGTTGGTATGGCTGAGTTGCCGTTGATAATCTCCAAGAGTGTCCAATAATTTCCGACGATAACGACCATTGTGATCATTTTTGAGCTGATTCGACAGGTCGGTTAAATGAAGATTTTTTGTATTCATAAAGGATTAAAGCTCTTTTAATGTAAAGACGACCACTTCTTCATTTTTTTGTAGTCGAATTTCTTTTTGGGTGATCGATTGGATCTTGTAACTAGATGGGAGCAGAGCGCCCTCGAAGTATCGATCGCCATTTTTGAGATCGATCCAAGGTTTTTCGTTTTTTGGAATCGATACCGTGGTAATCGAAGAAGGGAAAAAGATTTGCTTTACCGCTTCGGGGACGACTGTTGCAACATATGACAAAACTTTACAAATACCTTTAAAGCTTTTTTTAAGCGTTTTTTGCGCTTGCTTCCATCGTGGTTCATCGGAAGCCTGAATGTTTCCCATGACCATGACGCCGGTACGTACCGGTTGTATTTTTAACAATCCCATCAAATTACATTGAGTTAGCAAGTTTGATGCCAATTCATAGACTTCGTCGGGGCTAAAGAGAGCGGTTTCAATGGAATGCAGACCGGGGATATCAGTTAACAGCCGCTGTTTAATGGCAGGCAGTTGATCGATCGAGTACAAATATCCCTTGATGAGAATTCCATCTAAATTTGCGCTGGAAGTGGCGATTAATGTTTGTTGCGCATTCAAAAGTTCTTGCGATTGTTGGACCATTTTTTCTTGAGAAAAAATGTGCATCGATTGGAATTCAACTTTCGGCAGGCGGCGGAGAATTTTTTCGAGCGCGGCTTTTTCAGCAGTCGTCGCGACATAACATTGTAAAACGAAACGCTTTCCGCTAAGGGAAATTTTTGCCAAATCCATGTCCACATGGTGCTGTTGTAAAACCGTTTCGATCGATTCTTTTAAAGCCACGATCGGAAAACTCGATGCTTCGATCGCTGCCAATTTTTCTTGCCGTTTGTGCGAAATTTTCAATCCGATTCCGATAAACCCAAGTAGGATTAACAACCCGATCGAGATTCGTAAAAGGTAACGGCGAGCCTTTTTTTGCTGTTTTTGAAGGGCTTCCCATTCGACATCGGCTTTTTGTTGCGCCTCCATAGCTTGGGCTTCTGCGCTGGATTTCAACGAAGGCATTGCGATGGCTGGCCAAATCGAATCTTTTTGCCCAATAGCCATTAAGGTGTTGCCGCATACAATGGATTGAAATTCGTTAATTTCCCGCTTTTCGTGAATCTCGATTCCGCCGATGAATACCTTTGCACCTTTTTGCGGTTCGCAAATAATTTTGTTGTCAACAATGGAAAATCCGGCATGTTGATCCTGTAGGCATTCGTCTACAAGAATGATGTCGCAAGTTTCTCCTTTCCCAAGAATGATAGGACGAGATTGCAGTTCTACTTCTGCGCCGGAGTGGGGCCCGGATATGATCCGCAGGACGTATTTTTTGGCAACCAACGTGTTTTCAGCAGAAGCTTCTGATTCGGCCGTAGGATCTTTTTCCACCGGCTTAATCGCTTCTATACTTTCGGTTTGACCGACATCCGTCATGCACTTAGTTTAATCATTTATGGAAAATTTGTAAATGCAAAAAAAGGAATAGAAAAGATGGGTGCTCGATGGAGGAAAAATGGCCGTTCTTATCAAAAACTCTTATGAGCGATGACGTTCGATTTTTATGGACCGTGTATTTTCAAATTTTTGCGGCAGCGGCGCCAATTCCCAATGCCTTCTTGTTTTTAGGGATTACCAGCGCTTACACTCCGCAAGAGCGTTGGCAAATCGCTTGTAAAGGAATGTTGCTTGCGACCGGAATTTTATTGTGTGCCGCATTGTTTGGAGCGTCGATTTTGCAAATCATTGGCGTGGGAATGCATGCATTTCGTATAGCCGGTGGAATCATTATTAGTTGGATTGCTTGGTCCCTATTATATGCGGATGAAAATCAATCGGAAAAACGGAAGACGCTTTCGCATCATGGAATGGTTGTGACCCCGGTCGCTTTCCCGATTTTGGCTGGCCCAGGAGCGATTTCTTCCACGATTATTGGGCAATCCGAAGCGGTAACCTTCTCTCAAAAAATCGCACTGTATGTGGCCGTTTTAGGGATTATGGTAACGTTTTATCTCTCGCTTTTTATCGTTTGTTTTTTTTCCAAATGGCTGAAGCCATCGTTGGTGCAAATTTGCATCAAATTATTTGGTGTGATGTTGCTAGCATTGGGTGTACAATTTATACTTACCGGGATTTTCGGATTTTCTCGATCGATGGCATGAGGGTGGAAATTTTTGTGAACATTTGTCTGTATCCGAAAAAAGATCTTGCGGTAGGGTTGTGGAAGAGCGAGGGTAGCTTGAAGACAGTGCGATGGTTGGTATGATAGCGAATTTTTGGCGGAGCGAGCGGAGCATGCAAGCGGTGGGGTGGCTGTTGTGCTGCGTGGTAATTTGCCTGGTGAGGCCGCTGACGGAACGGGAGAGGCAGGAAGCGGTGGCCGAGGCGTTTTGGCGGAACAAGGTATGGGGGAAGAGCGTGCACGACGTCCT
>JAGDCJ010000010.1 GCA_017958565.1 Opitutales bacterium | reverse complement strand
TCACCTTCTTCATTGTTTTTCCGAAGGATGCGGTTATAATTTACCCCAATGCCAACTGTAACCCAATAGTGCTCTTTTTTTTTGCGAGTTTCTGCTAAGCAGCCGCAGATTTTTTTCCCATGGAGCAAGACATCGTTAGGCCATTTTAGTTGAAAAGAAAAACGATTTTGTACTTCTTTCGTTACCTGTTGGCAGGAGGTCCATGCGGCGATTTGAGAAAAGGGTAGTAGATGTTCGGCATCAAACATAAGGTTGATATGAAAATTGCGGTTTTGAGAAATCCATTGCCTCCCGTGAGACCCAATGCCATTGGTTTGGATGGGAGCGAAGATCACGATCATGCGAGAAGTTTCTTGTTCCCAATCATGGGTTAAAGCGAATTGGTGAGTGGAAGGGATAGTATCGAAAATCCAGTAATGAATCGATGGATTTTTTGGATCGATTTCAAGGGTTTTGGGAAAATTTTTCGGCACAAAAAGAAAGCGGTTGAGTGGTTCCTATCAAGATGGATGCTGTTGCTTTTTTCGAATTTGTTCGCGTAATTGTTGGCGATAACGATACAAGGGTTCGAACGATTTTTCCGCACCGATTGGCTTCAAATGGTACAACGGTTTCGCTTCGTTCCAATAGGCTTGCCCTGAAACATTTGCTTCAAATTGGTGACTGTAGCGATACGGATCTTCACGATGAAGCGGTGTTTGTTGCAAAGCATTGGGGACAGCTTGCGGAACTTCATGAGCAATGAGATGATACGCCGCATTAAGAGCTTCGTTGGTGCTGTTGCTTTTAGGCACGAGAGCCAGAAAAATGGTTACATGGGATAGATTGATGGCGCATTCCGGCATTCCAATTTTTTCGCAAGCCGTGTAAGCAGCGGCGGCGAGAAGGAGCCCGCGCGAATCAGCTAAGCCAACATCTTCCGAAGCGAGGATGACGAGCCGTCGAGCGATAAACAGCGGATCTTCGCCACCTTTTAGCATGCGTGCCAGCCAATACGTTGCGGCATCTGGATCGCACCCGCGAATACTTTTGATGTATGCGGAAATCATATCGTAATGATCCGTTTCGCGAGCGTTGTAACTGGCGTGCCAATGTTTCAATTCCGATGCGACTTGTTTGGGGTCGAGCGTACTGCCGATAGGAGCACTGAGGCACAAAAATTCCAACAAATGCAACGCGCGTCGCATATCTCCATCGGCAATCCGGGCAATGTCGGATAAAATCTCTTCGGGGACCTTGATGTGGGACGCTCCGAGCCCATGCTTTTCATCTTGCAGCGCTAAGCATAACGTTTGCAAAATTGCTTCGGGTGGCAGCTTGTGAAGTTCAAATACGTAACTGCGGCTTAACAGCGGCGGAATTAGATAAAAAGCAGGATTGTGGGTGGTTGCGCCAATGAGTTGGATGGTTCCACTTTCACAAAAGGGCAGCAAAACATCTTGCTGCGATTTGTTAAAACGGTGGATTTCATCGATAAACAAAATGGCTTGCGGATCTTGGCTCGCTTGCTGAATGCGACTGCGCAAATCGTTGAGATTGGACAGAACAGCATTTACCACCAGCAGGTGTTTCTGTAAATGTTTCGCGATTAATTGCGCTAAGGTTGTTTTTCCGCAGCCGGGTGGGCCATACAACAACACATTGCCGGAGCCTCCCTGTTGAAGCCAACGTTGAAAGGAGCTTTCTTTGGAAAGAAGATGCGGCTGCCCCACCATTGTCTCAAACGACTGCGGGCGCATGCGCTCAGGCAAAGGCGCTTGGTTACGCGTAGAATCCTTTCGCTCAAATAAAGGAATGGACGATTGCACATTCCTTATTGTATGGGATCTTTTTTATCAAGCAAGGCTTTCTCTGGCTCTTAAGAATGGAAAAATTTTTAGGGTAAATTGAATCCTTTTTTTCTTCCTCTTTCATCAAATCCTTTTCTAGAACAAACAAGTACCGGCTGTCTTTTCTGGTAACTCTTTGGGCAATTCGAGGCAAAAAATTCCTGGTTTTCGAAGACGGAGTTGATAGAAAATATCCAAATTTTTTTGCATGGAGAAATCAAGAAGCCAGGAGCTTCAATCGGTTTTGTAACCGCGGTTGCCCGTCATTTAGCCACCAGCAATCTTTTAAAATGGGATCGTTTTCATCGCGGCGCAATTGTTGGGTTTGTGGCTCCCAAAGATGTTCGATAAGAGCGCATAGGTTTGAAGCGAATAGTTGCGAAGCCGAGGCGGAAACTTTTCGTTCCCAGTAGCCTTCTCCGAGAAGATGCACGCCATGATCGGTAGTAATGTTTTTTCCCGGAACCAGCCCTTCGGTGTTCCCACCGGCTTCTACTGCCAAATCCACCACGACGCTGCCAGGTTTCATGGCGGCTAGCATCGCTTGATGAATGATTTGTGGAGCTTTCCGGCCAAAAACTTTTGCCGTGGTAATGACCACATCGGAATGAGCGCAAATGTCAATCATGGCCTCTCGTTGTCGCTGCAATTGTTCATCGGTGAGGGCTTTTGCGTATCCTTGCTGCGTGCTTTCGGTGCACCCTAGATCGATTTTCATAAATTTAGCACCGACCGACCGTACTTGCTCTTCCACTTCGGGCCGTGTGTCGAATGCTTCCACGCGCGCACCAAGACGCTTGGCGGTTGCAATAGCCTGCAACCCAGCAACCCCGACGCCAATCACAAACACCCGCGCAGGTTGTAAGGTACCCGCGGCTGTAACCAACATCGGTAGGGTTTTGCGTAAATACGCAACCCCTTGCAAAACGCTTACGTAACCCGCTAAGTTCGATTGAGAGCTGAGCGCATCCATTTTTTGCGCAAAGGACGTTCGCGGAATACGTTCCAACGAAATGACGTTGGTTTGTTGTTGTTGAAATTGTGCAAGCGCTTCCGGGTAACGAAATGCATCGAAAAAACTGATGTGCCATGCATGTGGTTTCAGCTGTGCAATATCCGCTATTTCTAGCGGTAATACATGCAAAAGAATATCCGCTGTTTGCAGCGATTGAGAGCGATTTTCTGCCGAAACGATTTGTGCGCCAGCGCTTTGATAGTCGTTGTCTGAAAGGAAGCTGTGAAGCCCGGCGCCCGTTTCAATTGCGACGGATAGCCCCAGCTTCGTGAATTTCCGGACGGTTTCGGGTGTAACCGCGACGCGTATTTCCGGTGAATTTTCTCGAGGAACAAAAATTTGCATGCTTTGATTTCATCATATTATGCATGCGATTTCAACTTCTTTGTGAAAGCCAAATTTGATACAAAGAATGTTCGAAGTGCTTATTGCGGTTGTTGCTTTAACCAGTGTATCAATTGTTCCATACCTTCTTCATTTGAAACCTGCGGAATGTAATGAAGATCCATTTTTGCCGCTGAAATATTAAAATAATGATCTTGCGAAAGTTCTTTTGCGACAAAACGTGTCATCGGCGGTTGTTTGGAAATAAAGCAGATTTTGTACAGAACTTCTAAACAAGCACCGAGCGCATAGGCTTTGCGCAAGGAAATGGTTTTTGTGATCGGTGGCATCCCTAATTTCTGCAATAATTGATGAATCCACGGCCAAAGTTGCACTGGATCTCCTTGAGAAATAAAATAGGCCTTGCCTGCTACCGGCGTGTTGGCTTCTTGCAATGCTTGGAGGGCCAACACATGCGCTTGTGCTACGTTGGTAACATAAGAAAGATCGACCCAATTGGTACCTTCGCCGACTTGCACCAACTGCCTTTTGCTAGCAGTTTGTAGAAGGGTTGGAATAAGGTGTCGGTCGCCAGGTCCCCAAATGAGATGCGGGCGTAAAGCAACCGTACGCAATCCGTTTTGTCCATTGGCAGCTCGAACACATTGTTCCGCAATCAGTTTCGTCCGTGCATACGCGCACATTTTCGAAGGGATGCCGTATCCGATTGTTTCATCGACATTGCTGAGAGGATATCCTTTAAAAACGACGCTCGGGGAGCTGGTGTAAATGAAGTAACGAACATGATGCTCTTGGCACGCTTTGAGGAGATTTTGCGTCCCCAGAATATTGGGACGAGCATACGAACGGTACGAACCCCATACTCCTGCTTTCGCGGCAACATGAAACACGGCCTCGCAGCCCTTTACCGCTGCCTGTACTGCCTGAGGATCCGCTAAATCGCCTTGGAACACAGAAATACCTTGTGCTTGCAGATCTTGACAAGCGGAACGGTTGAAAACGCGCAAAGAAGTATAGCCTGCTTCTTGAAGGGCTTGCAAGAGATGTTTCCCTAAAAAACCAGAACCGCCGGTAACAAGAATGTTCATGATCGGTCGGAAGGGTTAATGGCCATCCAACGGGGCAAGAAAACCGGGAGGAATCTGTTGTTTCGATCTTTCGAAAACGGCGAAGCGGTTGGATTAAAATTGTGATAAAAACCGCTCATCATTTTGGTAAAATCGGCGCAAGTCTTCTACGCCATACAGCAGCATGGCGAAACGTTCAATGCCGATACCGAAAGCAAATCCTTGCCACTCGGGATCGATCCCAGAATTTTTGAAGACGTTTGGGTGAACCATTCCGCATCCTAAAACTTCCAGCCATTCATTGCGAAATTTTCCTAAGTGTGGGATGAAAAGGTCCACCTCAAAACTGGGTTCGGTAAACGGGAAAAAACTGGGACGAAATCGTGTTTTGAACCCTTTCCCGAAAAACTTTTGAACAAAGAAATCGAGCGTACCTTTTAAATCCACCACGGATGTATGTTGATCTACACACAACCCTTCGATTTGATGAAAATTAAAGCGATGGGTTGCATCATCGGTATCGCGACGAAATACGCGGCCAGGAGAAATGATTTTCAAAGGTGGTTGATGTTGGCAGAGCGTTCGAATTTGGACCGTTGAGGTTTGTGTTCGCAAGAGGTAGGCTTCGTTGGATTTTTGGGTAGTCGTAGCTACCGATTGTTTGGAGGATAAAAAAAAAGTATCTTGTTCCGAGCGAGACGGATGATATTGCGGCGCATTGAGAGCGTCAAAACAAAACCATTCGGTCTCAATTTCGGGACCTTCAGCAATGGAATAACCCAATTGTTTAAAAATTTCTGTAACGCGCTTTCGAACTTGCGTTAACGGATGCAACGGTTTGGCGGTTGGGTAAGGAGAGGGTAGGGTGGGATCGATCGGTTCCCCCAATTTGTTCAGCCGTTCTTGAAAACGCAACGATTTTGTTTTGTCTGCAATGGCATTTTCAAGAGCGGTTTTGATTTGATTGATCTGCTGGCCGCGTTTTGCTTTTTCCGCTGCTTCATAATTTTTTAATTCCTTCAACTGAAGGATTAAGGCACTTTTAGACCCCAAAAACCGCACTTTGATTTCTTGTAATTCAGAAATTTTTGTACAGGCGGCAATTTGTTGCTGCGCTTCCGTTTGAAAGGTTTCAAAAGAAACCATAGGTATCCGAAAAAATGGTACGAATTTTATGAATGAGGGGCGTCGGTTTTTTTCATCGCTTTGGGGTTACTCTTTTTCGCTGCTCCCATTTTTTTTGAATGAACCGGCTGCTTTTCTTCTGCTTGAGGCGCGGCAGATTTGGCATTTAGAACTTGCTCAATGAGCGTTTTAAATCCCGCTTCATTCCGAATGGCGAGCTCGCTTAATTGCTTGCGGTTTAAGGTGATCTCCAACGTTTTCAGTCCATGGATCAAGCGGCTGTAAGAAATTCCTGCTGCCCAACAAGCAGCATTGATCCGGATAATCCACAGTTGTCGGAATTCCGATTTTTTCTTGCGGCGATCGCGGAATGCGTATGCTCCTGCGCGCCAATAAGCATCTTTTGCGTAGCGGTACAGGCGGGATTTATTGCCAAAATACCCGCGGGTTTGTTTTAAAATCCGCTTACGACGTTTTAAGGTTGCTATTCCATTTGTTACTCGTGTCATATATTTCCTTTTCGGTTATGCCAAGATAAGGTCGTCGTTGAAACCCTACCTCGAACATTTTTACATTTAAAACCCACCAAACGGCATCGCGGCACGAACCGCTGCTGCTTGTTTCGCGTTGCTCAAACACACATCCTTCCCGGCTCTTCGTAGACGGCTGTTGGATTTATGGCGCAGAAAGTGCCGATAACCTGGCTTGCGAAGCATTACTTTTCCGGTTCCGGTGATTTTAAATTTTTTTGCAATCGATTTTTTCGTCTTTTGCATGATTTTTATGGAACAGTATTTTTCGATGCCTGTAAAGGGAAAACGACAAACGGTTACCTTTTTTTCTTTTTGGAAGTCGGGTGAGAGGGCAATAACCACCGAAAAGGGTTGAACGTGATCGAGTAGGTTGGAGATTGAAAAGAGCCTTTACAGGAAGCAGAAAACCCGCGTGTTACCGGTGAAAAAACCTGAAAAATTTGTTTGAGAATCGGTAGTTTGGTTTGATGCGAATCGAGGAAAGAAAAATGCAAATGGCCAAATATTTGCTGGTTCTTCAAATCGACTTTCCCTTGGGTGATGTCTACGCGGGTGGTTGCGCCAGATATTTCTGCTTTAGAGGCGAGAATTTCATGGTTATCAAAAGAAAAATCCGAGGTGAAGCGATTCAATTGGATCGTAGGAAGCAATTTCATTTTGCTCAACAGGATCGTTTGTAGCGGTCCCAATAAGTGGATTTTTGCCAAATTCGGGTTGTGAAAGTCAATGCTTCCTGTACCTTGGATCGAAAAGGTAGGGTGCCATTGGCCTTGTGCTTGGATGTTTGCGTCCAACATGCCGTAATAAGTTTCCAGGTTATTAGCCGGAATTTCTGAAACCCATTGCGAGAATATCGGTTGTCGCAATAATGCTTCTGTGGGAATTTTTTCCCCTTCGATTTGGCATTCATACGTAGAATTTTTGAAACGAAGTTGACTGCGAACCGGTGCGGTATGAAATAAAAGGCCGCTAATGTTTTGGATGTGTACCTGTTGCGCGTTCCAATTGTACGAAAACGCGAGATCTTTTACCGGGAAGGTATCGATTTTGGTTTGAGGAGATTGTACATCAATCGTGACATGATCTTGTGGATTTTCGGGTGCCGAAAAACAACCGTTAAATTTCGCTTTTGCGGTCGACAACGGAGAGAATAATTTGAGAGCTTTTGTATCCATTTTCGGCAAAAAACTATGAAGAATGGTTTCCCATTGTTGAATAGGGAAGCTTCCACTTCCAGAAAATTGCCATTGTTTATGCGTTTCGTTCTGCGGATCATACGGCCATTGAATCCAACAACCACCTTCTCCATTCAGCGTTTGGAGTTGATGAATTTTGATCCAGCAAAATCCCGGTTGATGGCCGAAAGAGACGGCAACGTTTTGCGCATGGATTTGTTGGTAATCGCATGCATGACTGGTCGCATACCCAAAAAGACGGGTCGATTTTTTCGAATCCCATTGAATTTCTACGTTTGCATACGGATTTTGTTGAAAAAATTGGAAAGAGTCCGAAAGACTTTCCCACCAGCTGGGAAGCCAAGGTAGAAGTGGTTTGAGCAACTTGGGATCGATGTGTCCAGAGAAAAAAACTTGCCCTTTGGAGGGCCCGATTTGTGCATGTCCTTTCGATTGAAGATCCGTTGAGACATTGGAAAGGTTCGCTTCCCATTGGAGTTCTTTTTTGGATTTTTCCCAAGCAAGATCGACCGTTGCGTTTTGGAAATGGTCCTGTTCGATTTGAAGATGGGAAGCCAATAGATTTGCAACATACGATTCGGTATTTCCTTGCACATGCAGGTAGATCGGTGGATGAAATGTGACGGAGTAGGGGAGGTCAGGTAACGAAGGGAACAGAGTTTTTGCGTCTTTTTGAGAAAAAGGCGGAAACCCGTTAACAAAGAAGCTTCCAGAGAAAAATTTCCACTGGTTTTCAGAAAGCGAAAGTTGCAGTTTACCACTTCCGGAAAGATTTGGATGACGAATCGTGAAGTAAAGGTTCGATGGATTTTTTACGGAAAGCGAAGGAGCAATGCCATGGAAGGGAATTTCTCCAAGGTTTTGAACAGATGCTTTTCCAGAAACATGTACGTTGTAAAAGACAGGATTTTTTTGCTCGAATGAGGCAACCCCTTGTAAAGAAATGTTTTTTACGCAAACGTTTGGACATCCGGTTTGATGTTTCCCTTTGGATGCATGAACCATGAGCAGGAGGTTTGAGTAGGACCCGCTTGCATGAAGTTGCAGGTTTTTGAACGAAAAGGGACTTGGTGAACTCGAGCCATCCGTTGTGAATTCAGAAAAAGTTTTGGTAGGGATGAAGTCATCTGTATGCAACTGGATAGAGCCAAATTCTTTGTGTTGAGCGGATAACAAACCACGGTAGCCTTTTCGGTTTTTTTGGATGCACCCGGTGACCGAAGAAAACATCCCGAGATGATTTTGCAAGGTACCCTTGTGAAAGGTGCATTGCCAGCCTTTGAGAAAGTTCCATCCTGGGAGAAACGAAAATCGGATGCACGGCGCAGAAATTTGGGTTGTTTGAATCGTAAGCTGGGCATCTAGGAAGACCAGCTGCCGGTTGGTAACGATCACCTGGGAAGCTTGGAAGGGAATGGGCAAAGAACGTAAAAAAGAAGGATAAGGAAGGGTTAGGTGAAAATTTTCCTTTTGAAGGACGATCGTGGTGATCCAACTGATAATTCCGATGAGCAGTAAGAAGAGTTGGAGATGAAAAAAACGCTTCATTTCTCCAAAAACGTTTGCGTGATGGCTTGCCAATCTTTTTGATGGGTGATGCGGAAAAGGAATTCAATCCATTCTGCGGTGAACCGAAACGCTTTCCCGGCATATTGCCCGGTTTGTAAATCGCCTCCAATGCGTTCCGAAAACGTCAGTTCGTACGTACGCAAAACCTGTTCGTGATCTTCTGTGGTGATTCGCAAAGTGTACGTAATAGGTGAAAATAAGGGGTATCGAATTTCATTTTCAAGCCACTCAGCTGCTTCCAAATGCCTCAAGGGAATCGTTTCCCAGATTTTGCGATCGATCGTTTCAAAATTGGATTGGTTGGAAGAACGTAGTTGTACCTGTAACACTTGTTCATCCGGTTCCCATTCCCAAACGGTTTGCTGAACGCCTAGTTTTTGCAGGAACGTGTCCGGTTCAAAATGAGCTAATTGAAACGTTAGTGAATTTTCCGGTGTTTTTACATAGGTGATACCTTTTTTATAAAAAAAGGTGGCGGTTTTCGTTTCTCCAGAAAAAAGCAAAATTTCGAGATCGATGCGAGGGGTATCTATGTCATCCGGCTCAGCATATAAAAATTGTTCCACAAAACATTCATTTAAGGATTGAAGGATGGATTGCATTTGTTGAACGGTCTTTTTTGAGCTATGAGCGGGTAGATTGTCGTATGTAACGGTTTGTTCCCAAATTCCTTCGGAAATCGGCTGGAAGGTGGTTTGGGAGGTAGAAGATTTGCTCGTGATTTTGCTGATTTTCGAAAGATCGAGTTGGAAGAGACTTCGTGAGAGGAATGTTTCCGGTTGTTTTAAGAATGTTTCGAGGCCCTCCAATTGTACGCGTAAGAAAACCTTTTCATTTTTTCGTTGCATGATATAGCCATTAGCCGATTCCGGGATTGGCAGTAATTTCAAATAGATCGTATTTTCCGTATTGCCGAGTACGATGGAAATTGTTTGCTGGGGATCAGAAAATTTCGATGCATATGCTTGTGCTTCTTCCGGCATGTAAAAATGTTCGCATGTGCATTGAAGAAAGGTTTGGCAAAGATTGTCCACTGGCTCTTTGCCTAATTTTGCCTGAAAAGGCGACTTTATGCCCCATTCCTCTTTGTTTTTGCTCAAAAAAATAGTGTGTTGCGGTGTTTGTAAAGAGAGGGTTTGTAGGTTTTCAACAGAAAAAATTTTGGGTAAACAACAAACTTCGAGTGGAAGATGCAGCGATTGGAGCAGGCTGGCCTCGAGAACAAAAATTTGGTTTGTTTTTGATTCAAAAGCATAAATTTTTGAATCCGTAGGCGAAGATTGCCCGATGGATAATTGATGGGTCGATTCTAGTGTCGTCAGTTGAATGGAGTACAAAGGTTCTTTGAGGCCATAAGCGCCGAAGTCCGTGAAGTGATTAACCGATCGAATCGATTGTGGTTGGATCGATAAAAGTGTTTGTAAGTATTGATCGATGGTGAGGGGATTTGCTTTCCACGCAAAAGGTTGGGTCAATTCCCAACCGGATGGTTTTTTCTCCAATTTCAATGTTGGAGCATTTTTCATTTGTATCTCGATGATTTGCGTTTCCAATAGATTTTGTTGAAACAAGAATTGATTTGCGACCAGTGGCATTGGGGAAGGATGGAAGTGCTTGTATTCGAAAAGAGCAATCCACGCTATATTTAGGAAAAGCAAGAAAAGGGTAAAAGCAGGACGGAACATGTTATTTTTTTCTTATCACAACTAGAGAAATTCCTGTCAGTAAAAAAACGATGGGTAGTAGAGAAAATCCTACAAGAAGCGTTTGAAAATCGGAGGGTTGAATGGATACAACGATCGGTGTTTTTGGTTCTTCCGATGGTTGTTGAAAAGTGGTGATGGTTTGCAAAAAAGATTCTTCGTCCAACTGGTTCGCGACTGTAAAAGGTAGCAAAAGAGATTTTTCCCCGATGACGAATAAAACACCGCTTGTTTCTTCCAAATGGTAGTGCTTTTGTAACATCCATTGCAAGGACGATTGCGTTGTTTCGAGAATCGTTACCTACCAAACCATCGGCTTGTAGGAAATCTTTAGCAGTTTATGAAAATAACGAT